>DATASC010000022.1:0-3264 GCA_036269355.1 Candidatus Cybelea sp.
CGAAGCGATCGTTGGGGCCACCGGCGACGGGGCGCAGGCCGTCGTAGCGAAACGCGCTGAACGTGAACGAACCCATTGCTTGTTGCGCGTAGAGCTCCGTGTCTACTCCCGTTGCGGCGAGTCCGCTCTGGCGCGTATATCCCGGTCCGGCAAAGAGCTGCGCGCTCAAGCCCCGCAGCGGATCCCCGACACCGAGCCGCGCGCCCATTGCGGGATCGAAAAAGTCGAACGGATTCGCGCCGGCGGTCTGCTCGTACGGAGTGTACCCTTGATACGTATCGCGAAAGGTCTCCGGATCGACCGGAAGCGGAAGCGTGAACTGTCCGCCTTGCAGATACACTGGAATGCGCGCGTTCCATGGGTTGACGCGGTCGTTGACCCACGCGTCGCGCAGCAGTCCGGGCTCTCCGCCGTCGACGACGTACTGCTCGACGAAGAAGTTCGCGCGCGAGCCGATCGTCGCCGTTGTGAAGGCTTCGACTTCATCGACGATCGCTTTCGGAAGGCCCTGGCCGTTCGGCCCGTCGCCTTGATACTCGCTAGAGTCGACGAGATTGACCTTTACCGACAGCGGAACCGCCGGCCCTGACGACACACCGGGAAAGCGTTCGCCGTACGCCAGGAACGCCGCCCCGAACTCGTTGAGGTGCGGGATGACCGAATGGCATTTCTCGCACGTCACCCCGTACTGGTGGGCGAAGAGCGGGATCGCCTGAGCCGGGGCCGGGCTAATAAGGGCGATGAGAAGGAGATGCCAAATCACCGCCCACTTAAGCATGGCTCACATTATATTTAGGTAATCCTAAATCACCTGCTAGGGGGACCTATCGGCTAGCATGGTTTGGGTCGAGGAGAGTCCCGGGGGACGCCGTCGTATTGTTAAGGCCGCATCACGGACTTGCCAAGGCCCGTGGTAGCGAGGGCAGGGGGCCGGCGCAAGCCGGTCCCCTCTTTTATCCCTCGGCGGCCTCTTTGAGCAGCGCGTCGCACTTTGCGGCAAAGACGAAGTCGCTCTCCGTCAGTCCGCCGATCTTATGCGTCCAGATGTCGACGGTAAGGCGTCCCCAGGCGACGTGCAAATCCGGATGATGTTGCTGCTCTTCGGCCATCTCTCCGATTCGCTGCGCCGCGGCCATTGCTCGTACGAAGTTTTCGAACGCGTAGGTGCACGTGAGGAGCTCGATCGATTCGCGCTTCGGATCGCTCCGTTTTACGACGCGCCAAGTCGCGCCGAGCTGTGCGAGCAGCGGCGCGATCTGATCATCATTGAGCGGCGGCACGCCGCCGCGGCACGGCACGCACGCGCGCTCCGCGAGCTCGCTCACTGTATCGGGTTGTTAGGTGCTGGGGAGCCGAACGTGTAATCTTTGAAATCGGCGTTAGCAGAAAGCGCGAGATGCGGTTCGTCGATGTCGGCGGTTACGTTTTCCGGGAGAAAGAAGCCGTCAACGTCACTTGAGGCTACGCGCATTTCGATGTGCGTGCCGTCGTTATAACTCGCGTCTACTTGGCGCGCCTTGCCGCGAGGACCTATGGCGACCGTCGCGCTCACCAGCGTCGGATCGTCGATCGCGTGCAGCTCGAAGAGGCGATTGCCATTCGTCTCGCCGACTTGCTGGTAGGTGTATCGCTTTGGCCACATCAGTGGATCGAGCATCGAAAGATCGCAATCGTGCTGCTTTCGCGGAGCGAACCACGGAATGGTGGTAAAGTGCACGTCGTAGGTTTCACCGGGGTCGTAGACGCCGTCGCCCTCGAGGTGAAAGTGCAGCCATGGAAAGTGGCGCATCGCCATAGCGACGTCAAGCCGGAATGTATAACCCGGCGGCGGAGCGCCCTCCGCAATCGGGGCGTTCGTCGTCGCCGTTCTCCCCGCGGCCGGCGACGCCAGCGCGAGCAGAACGACCGACGCGCCGCCTGCCATGGCGCCCTTCGGAACGGCATCGCCTTAATCTTACCCGAAATCGGTATCACCTTTGCACTCCCACCACGCGTTCGCAGATAGCTGCGGGATTCACCTAACGGATTCGGCAAAGAGCGGGCCGATGACTCCGTTGCCGCACAACGCCGTGCTGCTTTCGTTCGAAGGCCCCGACCCATACTCCATGGTCGGGGGGCTCGGCACTCGGGTTACCGAGTTAAGCGGCGCACTGGCGGAAGCAGGCGTGAGTTCGACGCTGCTCTTCGTCGGCGATCCCTCCCGCGAGCCCGCCGAACAGCCGGCTGCAAATCTCGAATACCGGCGCTGGTGTCAGTGGATCTCCAAGTACTATCCCGGCGGCGTATACGACGGCGAGGTCGCGAAGATGAACGACTTCACGGCCAGCGTGCCCCCGTTCGTTACGCAAACGATCGTCGAGCCGGCCGCCGCGCGTGGCGAGTCGGTTCTCATTTTCGCCGAGGATTGGCAGACCGCCGCGACGGCGATCGCACTCGATGCCGTCTTGCGCGAGCGCGGCTTGCGCGACCGCGCGATCCTCACCTGGAACGCCAACAATACCTACGGCTTCGATACGATCGACTGGGGTGCGCTCGCGCGCGCGGCCCAAATAACGAGCGTGAGCCGTTACATGAAGTTCGAGCTTCAACTGCGTGGCGTCGAATCGCTCGTCATCCCCAACGGTATTCCCGAGCGACTGCTCGCCGGTGCGCCGAAAACGCTGGTGCAATTTGCGGAGGAGCTTTGGGAGCGGCGCCGCCCGCTCTACGTAAAAGTTGCGCGCTTCGAAGAGGATAAGCGTTGGATGCAGGCGGTCGAGGCTTTTGCCGTCATCGCCGACGAGCGTCCCGGCGCGACGCTCGTCGTGCGCGGAGGACGCGAGGCGTACGGCGAGGCGGTGTTTGCGCGCGCGCGCGCACTTGGCTTGGACGTTCGCGATCTCACCCTCACCGCGCGCGAACCGAACGACGTCGTAGCAGCGATCGCGGCCGCGCCGGGCGCGGTGCTCAACGTGCAGAGCTTCGTGCCCGAGGACGCACTGCTCGCGCTCTATCGCGTCGCCGACGGCGTGCTCGCGAACAGTGGGCGCGAACCGTTCGGGCTCGTCGGCCTGGAAGTGATGGCCGCGGGGGGCATCGCCATTACGGGCTCGACCGGCGAGGACTACGTGCAGCCCTTCGGCAACGCGATCGTTTGCGATACGGGCGATCCCCGCGAGCTCGCGACATATCTCACGGAGCTAATCGCCGATCCCAAACTCGCGGCAACGATTCGAGACGGCGGCACGGCGACTGCGAAACGCTACATCTGGCCGCGAGTGCTCG
>DATASC010000023.1:0-24026 GCA_036269355.1 Candidatus Cybelea sp.
ACACCGCGCAAGTCTTTCCCGCATTTCCCGGTCAAGAGTTGCTTTGGCACGAGAATCGCGTCATCGGAGTGCGCACCGGCGACAAGGGGCTCGACCACAACGGACAGCCGCGACCAAACTACGAGCCGGGCGCCGACATCATCGCGAAGATCGTCGTTCTCGGCGAAGGTCCGCGGGGAACGCTGACAAAGCAGGCCGCGTCGCGGCTCAATCTCTACGAGGGTCGCGAGCCGCAAGTTTACGCCGCCGGCGTGAAAGAGTTGTGGCAGCTCCCGGACGACCGGTTCAAGGCGGGATCGGTCGTTCATACACTCGGCTTCCCGCTCCCGCCGGAAACCTTCGGCGGCGGATTCATCTACGGCATGGCCGGCAACGTGCTCGACATCGGGATGGTCACGGGTCTCGACTATAAGAATCCGACGACGGATCCGCACAACGAGCTTCAGCGCATGAAAACGCATCCGGTCGTCAAGAAGATGCTCGAGGGCGGCAAGATGATTCGCTACGGCGCGAAGGCGATTCCAGAAGGTGGACTCTTCGCGATGCCGCGCGCGCACGCCGACGGTCTGCTCCTCATCGGTGACTCCGCGGGCTTCCTCAACGGCATGCGACTGAAGGGCATTCATCTCGGGATGAAATCGGGAATGATCGCCGCCGAAACGATCTGGGAAGCATTGCAGGCCGAGCGTTACGACGCCGCGACGCTCTCGTCGTTCGAGCGCCGCTTCAAAGAGTCGTGGGCATACGCCGAGCTGCGCACGGCGCGCAACTTCCACCAGGGATTTCACAAAGGCATGATCGCCGGATTGCTTAACGCCGGCCTCTCGACGCTGACCGGCGGCGCCGGCTTTGGATTCATCGAGAAGCTTTCGGGTGAGCCGGGCTACGCGCAAATGGCGAAAATGGGTTTCGATCCGCGGCAGACCCCGCGGGCAACTGCCGACAACGTTCTGACGTTCGACAAGCTCACCGACGTATACAGCAGCGGAACGATGCACGAAGAGAACCAGCCATGCCACCTCCTCGTCTCGGATACGAACATCTGTCGCGATCGCTGCACCGTCGAGTACGGAAATCCGTGCAAGTACTTCTGCCCGGCGGCGGTATACGAGCCGCTGTTCGAGCGCAACGACGGATCGTTTACCGGACGGCTGCAGATCAACTTCACCAACTGCGTGCACTGCAAGACGTGCGACATCGCGGATCCGTATCAGATCATCACCTGGGTTCCACCACAGGGCGGTGAAGGCCCAGTCTACCTGGGAATGTAGCGCGTCGAGCCGTTTGCCGTTGTGAATCACTCCAGTGGCGACGTCGTGGTCGTCGGTGCCGGACTCGTTGGGTTATCGATTGCGTTCGAGCTCGCCGAACGCGGGGCGAACGTGCGCATATACGAGCGAGCCGAGCCGGCGCGGGCCGCCTCGTGGGCCGGTGCCGGGATGCTTGCGCCGTACACCGAGCACATCGCGAACGAAATGCTGCTCGCATTTTGCGCGTCGTCGTTGGCCCAGTATCCGGATTTCGTCGCGCGCGTTGCCGCGGCCAGCGGGATCGACGCGCACTTGCGGCTGGACGGCGTGCTCTATGCGGCCTTCGACGAACCGGGAATCGATGCGCTGACGAGCGAGGCTCGTACGCTGCAAACGCGCGGCGTCGACTGCGAAATGCTCGATCGTAGCGACGCGCTTGCCGCCGAACCCTGGCTCGGCGCCGCGGTCCGCGGCGCGTTACTGAAACGGGGCGAAGGCCAGGTTGATAATCGCAGGCTAGGTCGCGCGCTGGTAGCGGCATGCGCGGCTCGCGGTGCGACGGTCGAGCGGACCTCCGCGATTGCCGTGGAGTGCGACGCTCGCCGGGTCCTCGGCGTTCGAACCGACTGCGGTTTCGTCGCCGCCGCCGTCGTGATCAATGCGTGCGGAGCGTGGGCGGCGCAGCTCGATGGCGTGCCGCGCTCGTGCGTGCCGCCGGTCGAGCCGGTCAAGGGTCAGATGCTCGCGCTCGCCGTTCCGTCGGGATTCGTTCGCCGCGCGACCTGGGTCCCGGGTGTCTATCTCGTGCCGCGCGAGGATGGGCGGCTGCTGGTCGGGGCGACCGTCGAATCGGAGGGATTCGACGAGCGCGTCACCGCCCGCGGCGTTCACGACTTGCTACAGCCTGCGCTGGCCGCCGCGCCCGCGCTGGGCGGCTTTACGGTCACCGAAAGCTGGGCCGGGTTGCGTCCGGGAACTCCCGACGGATTGCCATTCTTAGGCGCGACGCCCATCGGAGGCTTCTTGCTCGCGACGGGCCATTATCGGAACGGTATTCTGCTTGCGCCGGCGACCGCCCGGTCGATCGCCGATGCGATCGATAGCGCCGGCGAAGAACTGGCGCCCTTTTCGATCGGTCGCCTCGGCACGGAAGCGGCGCGGCTGGAACGAATCACCAACGCGTGAAGGCGACCATCAACGGCTGTTTGCGCGACCTCCCCGACGAGCTTACCGTCGGCGCGCTCCTCAAACTGCTCGGGTCGGAACGCAACGGAATCGCGGTCGCGCAGAACGATTCGGTGGTTCGACGAAACGAGTACGACATGCGCTCGGTGTGCGAGGGCGACCGCATCGAGATAATCGAAGCGGTCGCTGGAGGATAGAGCGTGGGCGCAGACCGTCTGAAAATCGGAGCGTACGAGTTCGACTCGCGGCTCATCGTTGGAACCGGAAAATATCCGTCGCTTGACGTCATGCGCGAGGCCCATGCCGCGAGCGGCGCCGCGATGGTGACGGTCGCGATCCGGCGTATCAACCTCGACAACTCTGAAGGGAAGACGCTGATCGATTACGTCGACCGTACTCGGTACGCGATTCTTCCGAATACCGCCGGTTGCTACAATGCAAAGGACGCCGTCCTGACCGCGCGGCTCGCGCGCGAGCTGCTGGAGACCGATCTCATCAAGCTCGAGGTCATCGGCGACGCGCAGACGCTCCATCCGGAGACGCGCGAGACGCTCGCCGCCGCCGAACAGCTCGTGAACGACGGCTTCACCGTGCTGCCCTATATCGGCGACGATCCGATCGCTTGCCGTCAGCTCGAAGAGCTCGGCTGCGCGGCGGTAATGCCCCTGGGCGCACCGATCGGCAGCGGTTTAGGCGTTTGCAACCCCTATTCGATTCGCATCATCAAGGAGCGCGCGAACGTTCCCGTGATCGTCGATGCCGGCGTCGGCACGGCTTCGGATGCGGCAATCGCGATGGAACTTGGCATCGACGCCCTGCTGATGAATACCGGCATAGCGCTGGCCGGCGATCCGGTGCGCATGGCGAGGGCGATGAAGCACGCCGTCGTCGCGGGAAGAGAGGCACACCTCGCCGGGCGCATGGAGCGACGGCTCTACGCGGCGGCTTCGAGCCCGATGCAAGACCTAATTTCAGCGCAGCCGCGCTGAATAAAAGGGGCACCGGCGTTGCGGTGCCCCTTTTTGGGTCTCGAGCCTACTGCTTGAGTTCGTGTAGGGTGTTCGTTTTAGTATCGGTATAGAACAGCGCGGTATCGCTATCGCTGGTGCCGACCGCAAGAAGGCCGAAGACGTCTGCGGTCTTGCTCGTGTCGATGACCTTAGTGGCGAGTACGCGTCCCTGCGGCGTCAATTCGACGAGCGTATTTCCGCCCTTGGTATTCGCCACGACGAGATTTCCATTCGGTAGGAGCGCTTCAGCGACGGGCGCATTAAGCGGAGCACCGCTATACACGAGCGTCGCGCACGTGAGTTTTGGATGAGCGCATTTAAACTTCTTCCCGCCGGGCTGAACGCGGATCTCGTCCTTCTGACCAAGGTTGCTGGCGGTCGAAACGGAGACAATCGTGTTATCGACTCCATCCACAATATACAGCGTGTCGTTGCACAGATTACCGATACGGGTACGATTGTATTGAATTCCGGACGGCCCCAAAATGCTCCAGCCGGAACCTTTATTGACTGCGAAACCCGTTATCACTTCGGTCTCTTTTGCCGTTCCGCTGCGGCTGACGGGAAGGAACGAGAGCTTGACAATCGAGCCGGTCTTGGCGTCCGAAACGTAGATGTCCTCGGGCGCGTACGCCAGACCGCAAAACGCGTCGGCATCGTCGAACGGAGCCTGGATCGGAGGGCCGTAGCTTGCGTTAAAATCGCCGCTTTGATTGAACTGGGGAACGACCCCGCTCGTTAGGCCCGCGCCGTAGACTTGATTTCCGGCGGTGATTGCGTCGCCGTCGCAGCCCTCAATCTTAGTATTTTGCGTAAACGTCACGGGTTTAGAGTGTGCGGTGGGATTCAGCACCTCCATCGTTGTGCCCTTACCGGCAGTCCCTGCGGCGTCGTCGAAGTTGCAAACGAGCAGCTGCCCCTCCTTGAGACCGAAGGTCGCTCGGGCGACCGAGATCTTCCGCGGACCCTTGTCTCCGTTTTTCGGATCGACGGTCGAGCCGATTTCGATATTCTTTTTAAGCTTTTTCAGAATCGATGTCGTGTCGCTCGGAACGACCGAGCTCGCGACTTGCGATCCGCCACTGCTTCCCGCTACTCCATTGGGGACGGCGGCGTTTCCACCACAAGCCGAAGTTGCAAGAAGAGTCCCTGCCATCAGCAGAAGCACGCGATTGTCCATGCCGAAGCCGGTTCGCAGTGCCCCATTCGTCGCCTGCAAGAGCGAGCGACCGCTGCCCAACCTGCCACGGGGCACCGGCGCAGAAAAACAACGTGCGCTCGGAAACGATCGCAGCGGAGAAAGCAATCCGCCTCACGGATTCAGGGGCCGACCGTCCAGTTCCAGGCGTTCCAGAAGCTGGAGCCTGCGGGTGAGGGAGCGATGCCATGCACGTACGCACGGTAGGCATTGGGGATTTGCACCTGCCATAGCGTAAAGACCGGGAGTTGGCTCGCGATCGCGTGTTGCACGGCGGCGTAATCGGATCGCCTGCGTTGGGAGTCGACCGTGTTCATCGCATCGCGCATTGCGGCGTCGGCTCGCGCGTCGCACCATTGCGAATAGTTCAGTCCATGTGGCGGAAGCTGCGCGCAGCCGAAGTTCCACGAGTCGTCCGGATCGTTGCCCAGTACCCACCAGGCGTCGTACGCGAGCTGAAAACGGCCGGTCGCGAGCACGCCTCCGAGCGCCGGCGTCGCGTAGAACATTCCGCTCGGATATTGCTTGACGGTTACGCGCACGCCCATCTTCCGCAGGTTCTCCTGAAGTATGGCCGCGACGAGTTGCGAGCCGTTGATGATCTGCGGCGCAATCGCGAGCGTAAGGTCGAGCGCGCGGCCGTGCAGTAACTTGCGGGCTGCGGCGGGATCGTAGGGAATCGCGGGTGCTGCGGCATCGTACGCCCACCCGTTACTCGGCTGATCAGCATCGACGGCGATTCCGCTGCCGTGGGTCGCGGCGGCGATGAGCGTCTTGCGATCGATGGCCATCGCTATTGCCCGGCGGACGGACGCGTCGCGAAGCACCGGATCTCGGAGATTGAAGCGCAGCACGTGCAAATCGTTGACCGGCGTCAGGGCAACGCGCACGTTCGAAAGCGTACGCAGCTGCGGCAAAAGCTGCGGGTCGACGTCGAAATACGCGTCGGCCTCGCCCGTACGCAGCACTTGGAGCCGCGTATTTGGGTCCGGAATAATGCGGTAGACGAGGCGGGCGATGGCCGGTTTTCCCCGCCAGTAAAAGGGATTCGCTTCCAGTGTGACGGCATCGCCGCGCCGCCAGTCGACCACCCGAAACGGGCCCGAGCCCATCGGACGCTGGTTATACGCCGCGTGATTCAGATCGGTAACGCCGGCGAGGACGTGCTCCGGCATGATCGCGCCGACCCCTTGCGGGCCGAAGAAGTACTGGACGAATGGCGAGAAACGGCGGCGCAGACGAACGACCACGCTGTGGTCGCCGACCGCGTGTATCGCTTGCACTTCTTGATAACCGACGCGCGTCGCCACGTTGTTGCGCGGGTTGACGATTGCCCGAAAAGAGAACACGACGTCTCGTGCGGTGAGCGGCCGCCCATCTTGCCAGCGGACGTTCGGGCGCAGATGATAGACGATGGTCTGCTGATCTGCGGAGATTCCGCCGTTAGCGAGCGTCGGCACCGCCGCCGCGACCTCCGGTATCGCCTTGCCGCGATCGTCGTTTTCGACGAGATACGACATGTAAAGGTGGCTGAAGTTGAGCTCATCCGCTTCGTTGGAGAACATGGGGTTCAGCGAATCGGGTTCGCCCGCGAGCCCAGTAA
This sequence comes from Candidatus Cybelea sp., assembly GCA_036269355.1. Lineage (GTDB taxonomy): Bacteria > Vulcanimicrobiota > Vulcanimicrobiia > Vulcanimicrobiales > Vulcanimicrobiaceae > Cybelea. The sequence continues at coordinate 6,247 of DATASC010000023.1, forward strand.
AGACGAGCGACGAGCCGGCCGCGTGGCGGCTTCCCGCGTGCGAGCAGGCGGCGAGGACGAGTGTCAGGAGCGCGGCGAGCAGCCTCGTGCGTTTCATTCCCGCCGCCCTACGGCAAACCAATGTATCGCTCCCGAGAGCGGGTGCTTGCGATGCGCCCACGATCCTGCGACGTCGTCGACGCGCCGCTCTTCGAGTGACTCCACCTCGAGGAGCGGCTCGAGAAGCGCGCGCAGTCGCGTTCGATCGTAGTACGTATGAAGTACGCCGCGTTCGTCACCATCGATCGGCGCAAAGGTTGAATCGTCGATGCGTTCTCCCGCATTGAAGCGCACATCGCGCGTCGAGCCGAAGGTCGCATAGAATAGTCCGCCGCGTTCGAGCGCTTGCGTGACCGAACGCACGCGCGCCGCGATGGCGACCGCGGTGCCGTGGAGGAAACCGTGCGTCGAGATCACTGCCGCGAAGTCTCCCCGGGCGCGCTCCGGCAGTTTCCCGGAAGGGGCGTCTTCGTCGTCGATCGAGACGACGGCAAAGCCGGCCAGGCGAAGCGCCTCGGAGTTTCGGCCGCTGCCCGCGGCGAAATCGAGAACCCGGCTCGCCGGTCGCGACTGCAGGCGTTCGATAAGGCGTTGCGCCAATGGGTGAGGCGAAGACACGCATCCTCTCTTTTCGGAAAGGTTCAAGAATGCTAGGGCAAGGCGATCGGCTCCCCGCCGTGACGGTACTCGACGACCGGGGCGAATCGGTGACGACGACCGATTTGCTCGGTGGTCCTCTCGTACTCTACTTCTACCCGAAAGACGATACGCCCGGCTGCACGAGCGAGGCCTCGCAGTTTCGCGACATTTACGCGCGTTTCGAAGAGAAGAACGCGCGCATCGTCGGGGTCAGCCGCGACTCGGTCGAATCGCACCAGCGCTTCAAAAAGAAGTACTCGATTCCGTTCGCGCTCCTTGCGGATACGGAATCCAAGCTGTACAAGGCGCTCGACGTGAACGCACGCTCTACCTTTCTGATTGACGGCGACGGAAAAATTCTGAAGGTCTGGCCAAAGGTCAGCGTCAACGACCACGCGGAAGACGTGCTCGCATCGCTGCCTTGAAGCTCCATATCGTCGGATCGAGCCCCGCGGTGCCGCGCCCGGGCGGAGCGTCGAGTTCGTATTTAGTTCGCAGTGCCGCCGCCGCCGTGCTCCTCGACTTCGGAACCGGTGCGTTCGCCAAGCTGCAGCTCGTACTCGATCCCTCAAGCGTCGATGCAATCGTCGTCTCGCACATGCACGCCGATCATTTCTTCGATCTGGTGCCGTTGCGTTACGCGCTCAAATATGGCTCGCTTTCGCCTGGGAGGCTACTGCCGATTTGGCTCCCGCCCGGCGGCCGCACGTCGCTCGACGCGCTGCGCCGGGCCGTTTCTCCCGACGCATCGGAGGATTTTTTCGATTGCGTGTTTGCGGTTCGCGAATATGATCCCGAGGTAGGGCTGGAGGTGCGCGACGTCACGCTCCGATTCGCGCCGAGCCGGCACTATATCGAGGCCTACGCCATGCGTTGCGAGTGCGACGGCACTGCGATCGCCTACTCGGGCGATACCGCGCCGTGCGATTCAGTCGTCCAGCTCGCGCGCTCGAGCGCGCTCTTTCTCTGCGAAGCAGGGCTCGGGCTCGGCACGGAAGACGGCGAGCGCGGACATTCGAGCGCGCAAGAGGCGGGCGACATGGCGGCGCGCGCCGGCGCGTCGCGGCTGCTCTTGACGCACTATTCCGCAGCCTATCCTGCGAACGATCTCGTTATCGCCGCGAGTTCAGCGTTCGGCGGCCCCGTCGCTTCGGCCGAGGACGGGATGGACGTCGCGATCTAGTTGTCGGTCTTCGGATCGTCGGAAGGAAGAGAGAACTGGATCAGCGCCCGTACCGGCGCGAGGCCGCGGCTGATGACCGCATACGGGGTCACGTGCAGGCCAAGCTCACGCAGGCGATTTGCCGCACCGAGCAGGTCGCGACCATTGGTGACGACGTCTTCGAGCAGCAATACGTGTTGACCGGTCTCGAACGGGCCCTCGACATATTCGTTGGCGAAGGCGCCGTACGCCTTGGGTTTCTTGCGCACCGCGAGCATCGGCAGGTTTGACATCGCGGCCACGGCCGTCGCGACGACGACGCCTCCGAGCTCCGTCCCGCCGATTAGGTCGGGATTGACGTTGGCGATCACAGGCGCGAAAAGTCTCGCGATCCGCCGCAGCACGTGCGGGTCGGAGAAGAGCCTGAACTTGTCGATATAGTAATCGCTGCGCGCGCCGCCGGCCAAAACGTAGTCGCCGCGCGTGAGCGCACGTTCGGCGATGACCTTGCGCAGCCAGGTCAGCTCCAGCGGCCCTAGATGCTCCATTGCCACGCGTTCCATGACTCGACGACCGGGTTGGGCTCGAAGCCGTGAAAATCCACGCTGATCGGTTCCATCTGGCGCAGCCAATATATGAAGAATGCCGGATTGTCGCGCACGAGCAGCTCTTGGATTTGGTAGTAGGCCGCCATGCGCGACGGCCGATCGTATCGCGTCAGTGCGATTTTTTGAGCGGCCTGCATCGCCGGGCTGCAGTACCGGGAATAGTTATACCCGCTAGGCGGAAAGTTTTCGCACGTAAACTGCGTGCTGTCGTCGGGGTCGATTCCCGCGTACCAGCCGGAGACCGTGATGTCGAACTTGCCGAGCTGCAAGATGCCGCCCATCCCCGCCGGTGCGAAAAGCACGTCACCGGGATAGTACTTGATCGAGTCCTCGATTCCGACCTGGCGGAGCATGGCCTGGACCTCCAGCGCCATTTGCCGCCGGGTCGCGTTCGAGTTGTTCGTGACCGTCACGAAGGAGAGCCGTCCGCCTCCGTTTCGCATGATGCCGTCGGGACCGGGCGAGAAGCCCGCCTCTCGCAGGAGCGACCGCGCCTCGGACGGATCGTGCGCCGCCGAGCGTACGCGCGGATCGAACGCCCACATCCAGTCGGGGATGTCGGCCGTCGCCATGGTCTGCGTTCCGAAAGTCAACGTGCGCAGCAACTGTTCCTTGTCGATCGCATAGGCGATCGCCATCCGAACGCGAGGATCGGCGAGAAACGGTCTCGCGAGGTTGAGCTGAACGTATTGATAGCCGTTCACGTTCACCCAGACGAGCTTGATGTCGGGTATCGTCCGCACTGCCTGATAGGTTTGCTGCGAAGCCTGGAACATGTAGTCTATGCCGTGCGTTCGCAGCAGATTTACCGTCGTGCTCTCGTCGGGAACGATCCGTACGTTGATCCGATCGAGCTTCGGCTTGCCGAGGAAGAAGCCGTCGTTGCGCGCTAGCGAGATATGGTCGCCGCGCGACCACTCGACGAACTTGAACGGACCGTCGCTCACGCTTGGGTTGTTATTGAACGCAACCTGATTGATATTGGCGAGCCCCGCGAGCACGTGCGCGGGTGCGATCATGTACGGCTGGTCGCTCTCCGCGAAGAATGTATTCACGAATGGCGAGAAGCGCCGCTTCAAATGAACGACGGCGGTAGACGCGTTCGGCGTGTCGATGGAGGCGACGTAGTCGTAGCCGTGGCGCGAAACGACGTTATTGTCGGGATTCATGATCGCCTGCCACGACCACTTGACGTCGCGCGAGGTGACCGGCACGCCGTCCGTCCAGCGAGCGTTCCGGCGGAGACGATACGTTATGGTCAAGCCATCGGCGCTGATATCGCGATTTTCAAGCGTCGGCACGCGCGTGGCGAGCATCGGCAGCGGATTGCCCTTCGGATCGGCCGTCAACAGCGGCTCGAACATGAGCCGCTCGACGAAGACGTCGGTCGTATTCGAGTTCAGCAGCGGATTCAAATTCTTCAAGTCGCTCTGAACCGCGACTCTCAAGACGCCGGGCTGCGTCCACGAATGCCGCCCGGCGCCACCCTCAGTCGACGACCGCGTGCACCCCGCAAGGATCACAATCAGAAAGCCAAAAGCGACGGCGCGGCTCCGAAGGTTGAGGCGGGTACTGCGTGGTGCGCAGGAGCTCCGACGCGAGCGCCATGCGTCGCGGATTACATCGTGCTCGGGACCGCTCGTCGCTCCACCTCCATGCTTCGCTCCTGCTGCGCCGCGCTCACGCCACCTCGTAAGGGAAATTATGACCTCCTATCAATGGCGCTCGCGTCGGAGCTCCCTCGCACGACGTAATGCCGCTCGGTCCTAAACGGCGGCTTTCGGCGTAACACGATTTCCCGGGATGGGGTCGTACCGCTCGTGGCGCCAGCTGTAGGTGCCGAGCCCTTGCGTCGCGGTTCGAAGCTCGGTGATGTAGCGCGCGAGCTCGACGGCGGGTGCGTACGCTTCGACGACGTCGAAGCCGGGGCGATTCTCGGCAGGGTTCATGCCGATAATCTGTCCGCGCTTGCCGGTGAGCTGCTGAATTACGGTGGACGTGTAATGCGTCGGTACCGTCACGGCGACGTAGGCGATCGGTTCGAGCACCACGGGATTGCACTTGGGAAGCGCCTCGCGGACGCCCATTCCGGCGGCGGTCTTGAACGACATTTCGCTGGAGTCGACGTCGTGATACTGCCCGTCGAAGAGCGTGACGTGCAAATCCGTGACGGGATAGCCGCTCGCGCCGTGGAGCAGCGCCTCGCGGACGCCTTTTTCGACGGCGGGAATAAACTGGCGCGGAACGACGCCGCCGACGATCTTCTCGTCGAAAGTGACGCCGGCGCCGCGCTCGCGCGGTTCGAAGCGCAGCCACACGTCGCCGAACTGTCCGTGACCGCCGGTCTGGTGCTTGTAGCGCGAATGAATCTCGGTCCCGCCGGTGATCGTCTCTTGATACGGAATCGTCGGTGCGGCCGTCTCGACTTCCACCTTGTACTTGCGCGCTAAGCGCTCGACGGCGATTGCGACGTGTTGCTCGCCGCTGCCGAGCAAGAGCAGCTCGTGCGTCACGTCGGCGCGATCGAGGCGCAACGCGGGATCTTCGTCGACGATGCGCGCGAGCATCTGAGAGATCTTGGCTTCGTCGATGCGCTCTTTCGGTTTGATCGCAACTGCGAAGACCGGTTCGCCTGCGACGACACGCGGCAGCAGCACCTTATGATTGTTCGATGTCAGCGTATCGCCGGTCGAGACCGTTTCGAGTCGCGCGAAGCCGACGATCGATCCGGGGCCGGCCTCGGAAATAGCCTCCTGTTTCTTGCCCTGTAAACGGTAAAGTCCGCCGAGACGTACCTTTTCGTCGCGTTTACTGACGTTGGTCAGGGTCGAGTCCGCTTTGATCGTTCCGGAGAGCACCCGCGCGATTGAGAGTTTTCCGCTCTGCGGGTGGATCGCCGTCTTGATGATCCGCGCGATGACCGGTCCGCCCGGATCGGGAGCTACGGGACGGCCCTCGGCGTCGGTAAGCGGAGAGTCCGCAGGCGAGGGAAACCATTTCTCGATCGAACGCACGAGCGCGGCGATTCCGGCCCCCGAGGCGCCGGACGCAACGAGCACCGGGACGACCTGGTCGTGGGCGCACTCGCTGCAAAGGTCGCGCTCGATCTCTTCAAGCGGCGGCTCGACGCCCTCGAGTAGCTCCTCCATCAGATGATCGTCGAAATCGGCCATCGCTTCGAGCAGCTCGACGTGCAACTGTTGCGCCTGTGCTGAAGCTTCGGCCGGAATCGCCTCTTCCGTTTCGGAGTCCGCGGCAAAGCGAACGGCCGTCATTTTCGCGAGATCGACGAACCCGCTGAAATTCTCGGCGCTGCCGAGCGGCAGTTGCTCGGCGACGACGTGGCGTCCGTACGCGTTTTGCAGCGCCGCGAGCGTGCCGGCGAAATCGGCTCCGGGGCGGTCCATCTTGTTCACAACGAAGATGTGCGGCATCTTGGTCGACTCGAGATGCTCCACGATCGCGTGCGTCTGCACGATGCGTCCGGGATCGGCCTCGACGACGATGACCGCCGCGTCGACGCCGGCTAGTGCCTGTTTCGTCTCTTCGAAGAAGTCTACGAAGCCGGGGGTGTCGACGATCGTTATATCGATGCCGTCGTCGGACGCGTGGGCGAATCCAGCCGTCGTCGACTGAAGGTGGGCCGTGTCCTCGGGTTCGTGATCGGTGACGGTGGTGCCGTCGGCGATCGAGCCGCGCCGGCCGATTGCTCCGGTGTGGGCGAGAATGGCCTCGACGAGGGTCGTCTTACCAGCATGATGCGGTCCGACGAAAGCGATATTCCGGAGGCGTTCGATATCCGCCAATGCCTTTGTCCCCTATAGAAAAATGCTTATTAGCGGCGCTTCGCCGCGGGTTTCTTCTTTTTGACGCTCTTCTTTGCGTACCCGGCTTTGGGTCGCGCGGGCTTCGCGGCCTTTCGCGGAGCCGCTTTCTTGGCCGCAGGCTTCTTTGCCGCGGGTTGCTTCTTCACCGCGGGCTTCTTGACCGGCGCTTTCTTGGCCGGAGACTTCTTTACGGACGATCCCTTAACGGGCGATTTCTTGGCCAGGGTTTTCTTAACTCGCGCAGGCTCTCGCTTGGCGGCCGATTTCTTCGTCGTCGCCGCCCGCTTCGGCGGCGGTTCGACGGTTTTGCTTTTCTTTTTCGGAGCGGGAGGGGGCTTCGCAACGCGAGCAGCCTTGGCTTTTGATGCCGACGAAGAAGACTCCGCGCTGCGGCGCGAGGTGCTGGTGCTCGGGGGCGTTTGCGCCGGCGGACGCTTCGAAGTGCGCGAGGAATCGCTCGCGCGTTTCTTCGGGCCGCTCTCTCGCGGCGCTCGGCCGCCGCGTGCTGCGGCCTCCAGCTCCTCGGGCAGTCCCAGCTCCGCGCGGCTGTAACCCGTTATGCTGCTCCCCGGGGCGCTCGATTGGCGTCGAGCCTGCGCGTCTGCCTCGAGATGCTCGCGCGTCGCGCGCAGCGCGACGCGTGCAAGCCGGCCTCCTACCGGAAAGACCACCTCGTTGATGTGCGCGTCGTCGAGCAGTTTGAGGATGACGTCGAAGCCGTTGCCCTGATCTTTGGGACTGTGGGCGTCGGAGCCGATCGCGATGCCGACGCCGCGTGCTTTCGCCTTGCGGACGAGCCGGGAGTTGGCCTCGAGGTATTTCTTCTTGCGTTCGTCGGTCTGCTCGCGGTAGAGAAAGCGCGTGCTGATCTCCACGCCCAAGCCGCGGCGGTGTGCGACGTCGAGCATCCGGTCCTCGTACTCTTCCAGCTTCTTCTGCGCGGGCCAGCGGCCGTAGGCGGCCGGGACGTAAAAATGTCCGACGATGTGCGTAGGAAGCTTTTCGAGGTCGTCGAGTAGTCGAGCTATGTAGAGTTCCCAGAGCTTCTCCGCCCCGACGACCTCGGAGAGCCCGCTGAACTCCTCGTTATCGAACGGCCATAGCCAATCTGCGCCCTTCTCGGGGTGCTGAATCGGGACGAAGTGCACGGAACGGATGATGCCGTCCGGCCGCATGGCGTCGATGATGTTTTGTGCATCGGGGCGGGCGCGCGGATCGTTGTCGATCTCGGCGCCGATTGAGTAGCGCATCCCCCGGCGCAGCCCTTCGGAGACGATTGCCGCGTGTGCGATGTCGACGCCGGCCGTCTCCGCGGCGCCGAGCAGGTCGCCGGCTTGAGCCAGGTTCAACGCGCGGCGCACCGTGTTCACTGCGCCCGGATCCTCGAACGTCAGGTAGTTCGCGTGGTCGGCAACCATGAGGAACCGGGGCGAGTCTCGGCGGCAGGCATAGTAGAACCAAAGGAAGAGCATTCGCGCCGAATACGCGATCGGTCGTTCCTCGGTGTACGGCCGGTGCTCGCCCTTTGCATGGCCGTGCACGTCGGGAATGGCCGCGATTCTAGGATCCGGAGACGCCACGTTCGCTAAGGTTGGCGTCTAGCCCCGGTAGCCCTCCATCTGGAGAAGACGAGCTTTCATCTCGACTCCAAAATAATAATCGTGCAGTTCGCCGGACGAGTCAACGACGCGGTGGCACGGAAAGAGCAATGGAAGCGGATTGCGTGCCATCACGCGGCCGACGGCGCGCGCCGCGTTTGGACGGCCGATCTGTGTTGCCACCCACGCGTACGAGCGCACTTCCCCGGGCGGGATGCGCGCAGCCGCGCGAAGCGCGGCCTGCTCGAACGGCGTGAGACCGCTGATGTCCATGAGCGCATCATCCACGGTCCACGTGTTGAAGAAGCTGTCGAGTGCGCGGAGTAGCCAAGCGGGAGCGTCGCCTTCCACGATACGCCGGTGAAGCCGGCGTTCGGCGCGCCCAATAATTTCGTCGAGCGGGTCGCCGGTATCGAGGCTGAGGTACGCGATCCGGTCGCACTTGAACCCGACGTAGAGGCGTCCGATCGGTGTCGTCACCGTGGCGAGGACGATAGGGTAGGCCCGTCCTTTCTGCGTGGCGATGTGCTGGACGACTTTCTTCGCGAGATCGCACGAGGGTTCGGGCGGCGGAAGACACGAGAGGCAGTATGCGACGCCTTCGTATTGCTCGTACATCGCTTGGCAGGACGGACACGCGCGTAGATGGCTGTGAACGGTCTCTTTGAGCGAGGCTTGACACTCGCCGCGGAGCTCGTCCCAGAGTGCCTCGACGTCACGACAACGCATGTTGGGGGACTCCTTCGGGGGCAAAACGTCCGATTTGCGGGCCGAGGATGCGCCGAAGAATGCGCACGGCCCGATGGACGTGAGACTTAACCGTGCCGATCGGTTGATTGAGGATCTCGGCAATCTCCGGATGGCTGCGTCCTTCGATAAAGCGCAGCGTCGCGGCGGCGCGGAGGTGCATCGGGAGCTGGAGGAGTGCCCGCTCGACCAGCGCGATCTCCGTGTTCTGCTCGACGATTGCCTCGGGCTGCGGCGGCCCTTCATGCGACTCGCGAAGGATTGCGTCGGGATCGGCCAGCGCATCGAGCGCAACGTTTGAGGGCCGTTTGCTCCGCAAGCGGTTCCGCGTCACGTTCAGCGTGATCGTGTAGAGCCAAGGCTGAAGCCGCAGGTCGGCGCGCTGCTCGAGGGACATCTTCCCGAGCGCGCGATAGGCGCGCACGAACGCGTCCTGCACGATCTCTTCCGCGTCCTCGCGATTCCCGGTCATGCGCAGCGCGAATCCGTAGAGCCTGCGCTGGTAATCGTCGACGATCCGCTCGAAGCTCGCTACGCTCGGCGTGGAATCGGCCCGGGGCCGCGTCACCGCAGTCCGCCCGGGCGTCGTCGCTGTTGGCACGTGTACTCCCGTAAGGAGTGGTGCGAGCGCGCTCATACAGTGCACCGGACCACCACTGCTCGGGCCGAGGTTTCACACCGGCCCAAAAACTCCCCGCCCCGCCCCTTCGTCCTTCGACTGCTCGCTACGCTCGCGCTCAGGATGACACGGCGAGGGACGGCGCTTCGCGCAGCCACCTCGTCGATCCGGTCACGATGCGAGGGCAGGCCTCTTCGACGCGGCGCTGCGCGCCTTGCTCAGGACTGCGCTTCGCGCAGGAACCAGAGGAGTTTAGTTGAGGGTTCCTAAAGGGTCGCCATGCCGCTTTTGCGCCGGGGTCTGCGCCCGCCGGTACCCTAAAAAACCGCTTCGCTCGCAAGGAGTCAAGCGGTTTTTCTTTGCGCTCTTCTGATGGATGAAAGGTGCGGTCTATGCAGCAAGCCATCGAGCCCACGGAGATCTCGTTGGACGCGTACACGATGTGCAGTTTCTTGCCGGACATCAAGTCCGCGCGCGCGATTCCGCTCGCGCTCATCGGTTACCGCCAGGGCGAGGATCCGTGGTTCGTGTGGCTCGTCCCGAAGGAAGGCGTCGATCCTGTCGGGTTAACGGACGACCCGTATTACGCGAAAGTGCTGCGCGATCCGCAGACGTACTTCAAGAGGAAGTTGACCAAGTACGTCGAGGAGACCGGCTGCGTCAAGCACGGCATCGAGATGCTCATCGATTGCCATCAAAACCATCTCGCCTTTACGCCGCTCACGGAGTTGCGGGAGCAACCGTTCCGGCACCCCTTGCAAGTGGAGCTGGTGGAGGCGTTTTAGCGCTCGCCGTCGCGCGAATCGCGCGCCGGTAGACGATCTTCACCGGAACGGAGACCGCCGGGTGTCCTTGCGAGAGCCGAGCATCAAGCGTGAGCGCTACGTTTAAAGCGAGCAAGGTCGCGTCGTCGAGCGCGTAGTACGCGGTTCCATCCATCCGCATCGTTCCCGAGACAAGCATTCCGGAATAGCCGGGCAGTGGGCCGGTCATCGCGCCATCGGCTTCGAAGCGTACCGCCGCGGTTGGACGGCCATCGATCGGACCACCGGTTGCCGGGTGCAAGTATCCACGCAGTACGGCCTGAGCCCCCAGCGGCGAGGTTGCCGAGAAGGGCACCGATCCGTGCAACGTGCGCAGGTCGCGCAACGTCGGCTTGTCGAGCCGCACCGCAAACGGTTGGTTGAGGATCGTGAGAAAGTCGGGGTCATCGTCGATGCGGTCTTCGAAGCTACCGTCGGCCTGGAGAACTTGAACGAAGCGCGCAGTGGCGCTCTCCTTTCCATCCGGGCCGTCGCGCGTATATCGAGCGCGCGCTTCGAAGCGCCACCCCTTGCTTTCCGGTGAGATTGAAAGCCGTTCCGTGCCCGAATACGTAACTCTCGATGACGTGGCCGCGGATTGGATGCGATAAAGGTCTTCACCCGACGCGCTGTAGAGAACGCCGGCAGAAGCCGATCCGGTCACCAGCAATAGCGCGGCAACCAGGGCGACGACGAGTTTGATTGTGAGCTCCGTTTCTTGCGCGAACCGTTTCCTCTACAGTAACACCCGTTTGCAAGAGCGGGTGGCGGAACGTTGCGCTATCGGCGACGCAGCGCCGGCCTGCGCCGCGATGCCAAGAAGAAACGAACGTCCGCGGTTCCCTCGCAAACGACGACGGCATCGGCGTCGGAGAAGCCGCGGCCGTTGACGTCGACGATGAAGTCTCCGGCGGCGAGCCCGGCAAGCGTGCGGTGGACGCTTCGCAAGAACTTATCGTATGGCGCCCGCGAGCCGATCGCTTCGCGAACCGCGAAGCGGAGCAACTCTCTAATGCGCACCGGAGTCGCGAGCGCGAAGGCGCCCGAGCCGCTGATCGAGACGGCATGGAGGTCGAGTGGTACCTTCACTCGGATCATCGAATGACTTTTTCTGCCGCATCGAGGAGCTGCCTGCCGGCGGGGATAAATGGTTAGGCCAATGTCCTTCGGGAACGTACCGCCCGGCATGCTGGCAGGTGCAGTCGAGAAGCTTCTCGCGAAGATGGACGAGACCGATCTCGCCGCCTTCTACGAACGCGAGCTATCGGCGATGCCCGCCGAGTTCGCCGATGCGTTTGTTGGTGCGCTTTTCGATGCGTTTCGCGATCGCGGTGAGTCTTCCGAGGATGCCGCGGAGGGGGCGGGGACGACAGTCGACGGAATAGCGCGCCGCGAGCCGGGCGCGCTAAGCTCGTTGCTCGCGTACGCGCGTACAAACCCCGATCTGCTTAAGGAAGCCACGGCGACGTTCGTGCAGCAGCGTCCCGACGTCGTCGGCGTGCTGCCCCCGGCGCTGCGCGAGGCCTTGGCCGCGAGGCTGGCGAGCGCGCCGCCGTAGCGGTGACATCCTGAGCGATCAGCGGCGGCGGCGTCGATCGGACGACGATTCCAGAGGCGGACTTCCGCTCGTTCCGCTAGTCATCGTCGTCATTTTGGCAGGACTGCTCCTCGGCGGTGCGCTCGCACATTTCTTTGGCGGTAACAACAACGCACCGGCAGCGTCCCCGCCGCCGGTAGCGCAACTCCCGTCGCCCACCGAGACGCCCTACCAGGCTTCCTCGCCCACTCCGACTCCAACAGCATCGCGCCCGCCGACGGTCAAACCTAGCGCGACGCCGAGCGCGATGCCGAGCGTAACGCCACGTGCGACGTCGAAAGCATCGGCAACACCGCGGCCTCGGCCGGCGGCGAGCGCGACCCCCGCGCGCATCGCGATCTCTCCGAAGGCAACGCCGCTTGAGTCGACGCCCTCGCCGCGCCCTCCGGAAACGCCGCCTGCGAAAGCGCCACTCCCTGCAAAGACGCCTGCTCCGGCGAGCAGCGTTGCCGCAGCGCCGGGTGAAGACCAGGCGACCGAGCTGGTTCGTTCGTATCTCGGTGCGCTCGCACGTGGCGATCGCGCCACAGCGTCAACGTATCTCTCACACGGATCCCCGAGCGAGAGCTTCATGAGCCAAGGGGCGCAGATTCAGTCGCTGCGTTCGGCGAAAGTCGGCTCCCAACAATACCAGGTGACCGCAGACGTGCAGACGCACAGCGGCGAGTATTACGTGACGTTTACCGTCGAATCCGGTCCGTCCGGGTTACAGATTACCGACCACTACTCGATAAAGCCGCAATAGAGCTTTAAGGCTATACCTCAGCGCCGATTCCGGTAGCGGCGCGCACCTGCAGCTGATCGAACATTGCTTCGGATTCCCGGTCGCGCGCGAGCAGCGTGCCGATGATCGCTCCTGCTAGGCCGATCGGAATCGACACGATCCCCGGGTTCTCGAGCGGGAAGAGCGCGCGCGCTCCCATTAGCACCGGACTGATTGCGATGAGGAGCAGTGACGACACGAGTCCGGCCAGCATTCCGGCGATCGCGCCGGTGCGCGAGAAGCGCCGCCACGAGAGCGCGAGCAGTATCACCGGAACGTTCGCGCTCGCCGCGACCGCGAAGGCGAGCCCAACCAGAAACGCAACGTTGAATCCGCGGAGCGCGATCGAGAGCGCGATCGCGAGCGCGCCGAAGACCAACGCCGTGCCGCGCGCGACGAAAAGATGCTCGGTCTCGTCCCCGCGACCGTTTCGCACGAGACTAAACCATATATCGTGTGCGAATGCCGACGAGGCAGTGATAGCGAGGCCGGCGACGACGGCCAAAATGGTCGCGAAAGCGACGGCTGCGACGAACGCCGCGAGGAATGGGCCGCCGAGCTGCTGCGCGAGCAGCGGCGCGGCGAGATTGCTGTCGGGCTTCGGGACGATGTAGCCATCCGTCTTGAGCTGCACGTCGAGCGTTTGCTGATCTTGCGGATGATTGGAGATGTAGTGGATTGCTTGGCCGGCGTACATGCGGCGTCCGATGTGATCCTTGCCGACGATCGTCGCGGCTCCGAGACCCATGAACGAGACCATCAGATAGAAGACGCCAACGAGAACCATCGCCCATGCTACCGAGGTGCGCGCAGCGCGCGCCGACGGTACGGTGAAGAAGCGCATCAAGATGTGGGGCAAGCCGGCGGTGCCGAGTACGAGCGCTAGCCCAAGCGAGATGAGATTCCACGCGCCCAGCGGGCCGCGAAAGAGCAGCCCCGGCTGCAAGAGGTTCGACGCTCTGGCTCCCTCCGGCACGGTCGCCGCCGCGTTGAAGAACGATCCGAGCGAAAAATGAAAGTGGCCGACGGCAAGGAGCGCGAGCCCGATGGTCGTCAATAGCAATAGCCCGGACTTGATAATCTGCACCCACGTCGTCGCGAGCATGCCGCCGAAGAGCACGTAGACGATCATCAGAACGCCGACGGTGACGATCGCGACCACGTCGCCGAAGCGCGGCAGCAACAGATTAACGATCGCGCTGACTCCGACCATCTGCGCGATGAGGTAAAAAAGGGTAATCGCGAGGGTCGAGAGCGCGGCGATGGCGCGCACGCCCCGCCCGCGCAGACGAAACGACATCAGATCGGCGACCGTGTATTTCCCCGTATTCCGTAGCGGTTCGGCGACGAGAAAGAGCACGGCCAGGTACGCAACGAGCCATCCGACGGAGTACATGAAGCCATCGAAGCCATAGAATGCGACGAGACCGGTGATCCCAAGGAAGGTCGCGGCGGAGACGTAGTCGCCGGCGATCGCCCAGCCGTTTTGCAGGCCGCCGATGCGGCGATCTGCGGCGTAGAAGGCACGTCCTGTCTGGCTTTGTCCAGAGGCCCAATAGGTAACGACGAGCGTGATTCCGACGAAGACGCCGAACATGACGAGCGAGGGTTGCGCGTTCATCGTACCTCGTCGAGCAGCTCGCGCGTTTCGTGCCGCCGCATTTGCGCCGCGGCAATGTCGAAACGGCGCGCGCGGCGCAGATAGAGGGCGAGCAAGATCCAGGCCATGGCGAATTGTGAGAGCGCGAAGCAATACGCTGCGGTTACCGGCCCGACGAGCGGGCGGCTCATCAGCTGCGGCCAGAAGCCTACCGAAATCGGCAGCGCGAGATAGTACGTGACGAAGAAGATCGTTGCGGGCACGACGAAACGGCGACGCGCGCGAAGGAGAGCGCGAAACTCCGGTTCCGCCGCGAGGGCTTCCCAGCTCACAGGTTTGACGTGGGGTTTCACTCTTCGTCCGGCCAGCCGGCGAGCTCGCCGATGGCGGCGCTCTTGAGCACGCGCAGACCGAGCATCGCGCACTTCATGCGTGTTGGGCTGATTCCAATCCCGACGTCTTCGAGGACGGCGTCCTTAGAAAGCTTAGCGACGTCGCCCAGCTTCATGCCCTTGATCCGCTCGGTGAGCATTGATGCCGAGGCCTGACTGATCGCGCAACCCTTGCCGGAGAATCGCACGTCGGTCACGACGCCGTCTTCGAGCTTCAGTTCCATACGAATCTGGTCTCCGCAGAGCGGATTGATGTCCTCCGCAGCGACGTCGGCTTGCTCGAGCGTGCCGAAGTTGCGCGGATGACGATAGTGTTCCAGGATGTAATCGCGGTAGAAGTCGTCCACGGTGCGACCGCTACAGTTTGAAGACGCGCGCTGCTTTTTCGAGGCCGGCGCAGAGCACGTCGATGTCGGCCTCGGTGTTGTAGATGTAGAACGAGGCGCGGGCCGTGGCGGCCCAGCCCATCTTCTCCATGAGCGGCATCGTGCAGTGATGCCCCGCGCGCACGCAGACGCCTTCCGTATCCAAGATCGAGGCAAGGTCGTGCGCGTGGACGTCGGCGAGATTAAACGAGATGACGCCCGAGATCAGCTCCGGGTCGCGTGGACCGTAGATCGCCAAGCCGCGCGGTTCGAACTGCGCGAGACGCTCCAGGGCGTAGCCGGTAAGCCGCCGCTCGTGCTCGCGTACCCAGTCCATGCCGACTCTTTCGAGATACTCGACCGCGACGCCCAAGCCGATCGCATCGGCGATGTTGCTCGTCCCCGCCTCGAACCGTCTCGGCGGATCGCTAAACGTCGTGCGGTCGTATTCGACTTTGCGGATCATGTCGCCGCCCGAGAAGAAGGGCGGCATCGCTTCGAGCAGCGCGCGCTTTCCGTAGAGCGCGCCGATGCCCGTAGGTCCGAGCATCTTATGTCCGCTAAACGTGTAGAAGTCGACGTCGAGCGCTTTCACGTCGACCGGCAGATGCGGCGCGCCTTGGGCTCCATCCACTAAGACGACCGCCCCCGCTGCATGCGCCCGCGAGACGATGGTGGCCAGCGGCAGAATCGTGCCGAGCGTATTGCTGACGTGCGCGCATGCGACGAGCTTGCACCCGTCGAGCAGCGAATCGAGATCGTCGAGCACGTACAGCCCGCGCTCGTCGACGGGAATGAACCGCAGCTGCGCGCCCGCGCGCTGCGCGAGGAGCTGCCAAGGAACGAGATCGGAGTGATGCTCGAGCTCGGTGAGCAGAATCGCATCGCCGGGTCGTATGTTCGCGTTACCCCACGAATAGGCGACGAGATTAATCGCCTCGGTCGTGTTGCGGACCCAAACGATCTCGGGGACGTCGGCACCGATGAAGTGCGCGACCTTCACGCGAGCTCGCTCGTATTCGTCGGTCGCCCGCGCGGCGATCTCGTAGACACCGCGGTGAATGTTCGCGTTGTATTGCTCGTAATAGTCGACGAGCGCCTGAATTACGACGCGCGGCTTTTGCGAGGTTGCCGCCGAATCGAGATAGACGAGGCGCTTTCCGCGCGACGTAGGCCGCGCGAGAATCGGAAAATCCGCGATGATGCGGTCGGTCTTCGGATCGGTCGCCAGCACGTTACGCGAGCTTTGCCGCGAGCGAGGCTCGGATTTCGTCGCGAAGAACTGCCGTCGGAAAGCGCTCGATCGCCGGCTCGAAGTAACCGAGCGCGATTATCTCTTCGGCGGCGCCGCGTGGGATGCCACGGCTCTCCATATAGAAGATCTGTTCTTCGTCGATCGCCCCGACCGTCGCGCCGTGATAGGCCTTCACGTCGTTCGCGCCTATCTCGAGCGCCGGAATCGAGTCGACGTGCGCGGTCGGCGAGAGCAAGAGCGCGTCGTCGCGCAAGCGCGCGTCGCTTCCTTGAGCGTGCGGTGCGATGCGAATATTTCCGAGGAACCGCGCCTGGCCGCGTTCGCGGGCGGCAGATTTCACGAGCGTTTCGGAGGTCGCCTCGCCGGCTAAATGGTCCATGGTGCTGATCACGTCGACGTGTTGCGCGCCGCGCGGGAAGAAGAGCGCCGTCGCGTGTGCGGTCGCGCCCGGTTGCTCGATCGAAACGCGCAGATCGCCGGCGGCCAGCGCGCCGCCGAGTTCGGCGAGACACCAAGCGATACGTGCGTCGCGGCCCGGGCGGGCGGCGCGGCTGGCGATGACGCGCGCATTGCGATCCACATCTTGAAGCACCGCGCAGGTAACGTCGGAATGCTCGGCACCGGCGATCTCGGTCGCACCGCAGACGAAGGCGCCGGCACCGGCCGTGATTCGTTCGACGAACGTGACGCGCGACCCGCGCTCGGCAAGCACTACGCTCCACGGAAAGATTGCGGTGCCGGCAGGCGCGTGATAGCGTGCGACGATAGGCTCATCGCAGGCGTGGTCGGCGGGAACGTAGACGAAGACGCCGCGACCCGCAAAGGCCTGCGCGAGCGCGCCGAACTTGCTCGCGGCGATGCCGGTGGTGCCGAAGGCGCGCGCGAGTAACTGCGGGTATTTACGTGCCGCCGTGGCGAGATCGCAAGCGATCGCGTGCGGGTTCCGATTCTCGACGCTGATTTCGGCCGTCTCGGGTTCTATCGCGCCGGCTTCGGGTGCCAGCGCTTCGAAGTCGACGCGCCAAAAGCGCCCCGGCTTTTCGCGGCCGCTCGACAACGCGAAGAAACGATCGAGTGCCTCAGAGCGCGTGACCGCATCGACGATCGCGTCGTCAAACGACCCCAGCCGCGCGTACAGTTCGTGAGCGTGAGCGGGGACCGGCGTCAGGATGCTAGACAACGGCGAGCTTTTCTCGGATCTTATCGTAGCCTTCGCGCTCGATGCGATGGGCGAGGTCGTGTCCGCCCGTTTCGACTATTCGTCCGTCGATCATAACGTGGACGACGTCCGGGGTGATGTACTGCAGGATGCGCGGATAATGCGTTATGATAAGGAAGCCGCTCTTGCTTCCTTCGTCGCTCGCTCGCAAGGCGGCGATGGAGGTCCCGACGTCTTTGAGCGCGTCGACGTCGAGGCCCGAGTCGGTTTCGTCCATGATAGCGTACTTCGGCGCGAGCACGGCGAGCTGAAGCATCTCGAGGCGTTTCTTTTCGCCGCCGGAGAAACCGTCGTTGAGATAGCGGCCCATGAACGACGGATCGATGCCGAGCTGTTCCATCTTCTCGAGCAGCAATGCGCGGAACTTTGCCGGGGGAAGATCGCCGGGACGCACGGCTTGGCGCGCGGCGTGCAGAAAGTTCGCTACTTTGACGCCCGGAATCGCGGCGGGGTATTGAAAGGAAAGAAAGAGTCCGGCGCGTGCGCGCTTATCGGGGCTCAGTGAAAGCACGTCCTCGCCATCGAGCTCGACGCTGCCGGTGACGTC
>DATASC010000024.1:0-60065 GCA_036269355.1 Candidatus Cybelea sp.
GCGGCTCGATTGCATAGTCCCGTCGATTCGGCGTCCGCCGGAAAGACCCCGGTTCTCCAACAAACGGCCGAGCGATGACCCGGTTCACGTTATGAGGCGGACGCAGCACCTCCCGCATACGGGAGCACCACTCGTAGAGCCGCGGAAGCTCGACCACCTCCTCGTGTGCGGCGATTTGGAAGACGGAATCGGCCGACGTATACAGGATCGGTCGGCCGTCGACGAGGTGCTGCGGCCCGAGCTGTTCGATGATCTCGGTTCCCGATGCGGTTCTATTTCCGAGGGGCGCCTTGCCGGAAATTCGCGCGAGCTCGGCCACGATCTCTGAGGGAAACCCGTGCGGATACGTCGGGAACGGGACGTCGGTGACGACACCCATCATCTCCCAGTGACCCGTGATCGTATCCTTGCCTCGGCTGCGTTCTCGCAGGCGCGCGACTCGCGCGAGCGGCTGCGCTGCGGGCTCGACGCCGGAGATTTCCGTCAAGAGGCCGAGTCCCCAGCGCCCGAGATTGGGAAGCGCTAAGCAGCCGAGTCGCCGCGCCACGTTACCGATCGTATTCGCTCCGGGCGCATCGCCATATCGATCGGCGTCGTCGAGCGCGCCGACGCCACCGGAATCGATCACGATTGCGACCACGCGTTTCATCGGAGCGCTCCTTCCCTTCGCGACTCGCTTCCTACTCTTGCAGCGACCCGGATAGGAGTGGGGCGCTGCAGTGAAAAACCGTTGCAACGGTGGCTCGAATCGCCCGCACGACGGCGCTCGCAACGCTCATGATCGTTCTTGCGTCCGCGGTCGCCCGCGCCGCAACACCTACGCCCGCACCCACCGCCGCCCCGCCTCGAAGCGTTCTCTACTTGAACGCCGCCCGGTTGGATTTTTATTACAATCGTTTTTTAATCGAAGCCGATGGGAACGTGCGGGTCCGAACGAGCGACGGCTTTACCGTCACCGGCGACGCGTTTTCGATGGATCTGAAGCTCAACCGGTTCATGGTGGCGGGGCATGTGACGATGCACGATGCAACCGGTACGGTCAGCGGCGCGGCGATCGCCGACTTTCTCGATTTTCGACGAGTCTATCTTCTGCCGGTTACCACGGAGCCCGATCGGTGGACGTTTCTGAACGGCGATCTAGCGCATCCGGTTAAGGGCCGCGAAATGCCCGGCGACGCGTTCTACTTTCCTCAGGTGGGCGAACACCCGAGCATCACAGGTACGGGCGCCGTCATCGACACCAAGACGTACGTCCGTTTCGTCAATGCGCACACGTACTTTCTCAATGCAGGCATACCGCTAGGCACGTATGTCGTGAACTTCTCGCCGAATCAGTACTTCGCCCAGAATACGCTCTCGGGTGCGAGCGCCGATCTCACCTGGAACATGGCCGGCAGTCCGAACGCGCTGACCGCGCTCCATTTGCGCTACGATCCGACCTATAAGACGTATCTCTCGGTCGAACAGCACCTCGTCGGCGAGCACGAGTACGCGATCTTCTCCGTCAACCCCGCCACTCGGGCGGAAAAGTGGTATAACCTAGCGCTCTACGAAAAGCTCGGATCGCGATTCCAGATCCAGACCTTCACACAATACTACGCACAGCAGAATTATCTGAGCGAGCCACAAGCGTCGCAGCAGACGACTTTCATCAACGCGACCTACGCATTTCCGCATTCTTACGTGACGGCTTCGTCGCAGTTGACGAACTACAACATGCTTGGCCCGGCAGCCCTCGTGCCGAAGACGACGATTGCCGGAAGCCTCGACCATCCGTCGCAAGTGCAACTGACCGCCTCCAGCTTTCAGAACAAGATTCCGGGACTGCCGCTGTTCGAGCAGATCTATGAGGGCTACGGGTTCAATCACGACACGGTTGGCGGCAATCAATACTTGCAGGGTACTCCCTTTTCGACGCAGCCGCCGATTCCGACGCCCGGCCTGCAGGCGTACGGCGCGCCGTGTCTCGACCAGCACGGTGTGAAGCCTCCGCCGGGCCAGACGGCATTCTACTATTGCCCGGTTTACACGACCATCTGGAACACGGTTTTGGGATTCAACTTATTCACCGAGTCGATTAAGCTGAACCGGCCGGACAATCCCTACGAAACGTACTACTTCAACGCCAGCTTTAACAAACAGTATCAGTGGAACTCGCTGCCCCACTGGATCAGCACGACCAACGAGAACTTCACGATCAGCCGGCAGTTCAATCGAGCAATCAACACCTACCTCGGCTACCAGATTCTCAACGTCGGCGATCATTATATCAACGGCGGCTACGTGCCGTGCGAGCCGGTCGGAACCAGCAACTGCCCGCTGAGCTTTACGTCGTTCCGCGGCGTCTCGACGCTCCGGACCACGAGCTTAGGATTCAACGACGCTCCCAATCCCGAGTTCAATTTCTCGCTGCTCGTGCGCCACCACGACGACTATCCGATTCCGGTTCCCGGAACTTTCGGGCTTCCGCCGAACAACATCATCGGCCAGCCGCTCTACTCCACGTACCTGGGCCAAGCTCCCTACGACGCGACCGGCGACGTCCGGTTCAAAATCCTCCCGCACGCCATCCTCGACGTTTCGCGGACGTTCTATTGGTACGGAAACCCCTACCGCACGGCGTTCTGGCAGCCGACGTTCGTCATACAGCTGCTGCCGATATGAGACGGATCGCCTTCACCGTTTCGGCATTGTGGCTGGCCGTCGTACTGCTCGCGGCTTCGGGTGCCAGCATCGTCGTTAGCGGGCAGCTGCTGGCCTATCAAGACGGATACGTTTTCTTCACCACTGGAGACGGCTTTCACGTCGCCCAAAACGTTGTGATCCGCGATGCGAAGACCGGCGCTCCGACCGCGCTGCATCCGGCGCCGCGGATCTGGGCGCGGGCCACCTTCGATGCGAGCGGAACGGTTACGGAGCTCGATCTATCGCGCGATCCGCTGCCGCCGCAGGGAAGCTTTGCCGACGTCGCGCGCTTCGCGGTCGCGCTCTCCTCGCCAGTTCCGAATCCCGACCTGCTCAACGGAGCGCCGACGCCGGCGCCGAACGAGTCGGCCGCACCAACGCAGCACTTCTCCGGAAGGCCCGTGCTCGTGACCTTCGTCGTGCAGGTGCCGCCGTACACGTCGTTTACCTCGAGCATCTACATCGCTACCGATCAGAGCGGATGGAACGCGCAGGCCATCCCGATGGATCGCATAGACGCGCTGCACTATCAGATCACGCGCCGCTTCAACTCGGGGACGATCTTCCGCTACCTCTACAACCGCGGCTCGCTGCAGACGCAGGAAGTAGGCCAGAACGGATTGGCGCGCGCGCCGCGCGAGATCGTGGTCACCGATGCCGACGTGCGCGTCATGCGCGACACGGTCTTCGCGTGGCAAGATGCCTCACCGGGCGGACTCAATCAGGCGCAGCCGCAGATCATGCCGACGCCCTATAACCCCGCGCCGTTCCCGAACCTTCCGCCCGGACTGCCGCCGCCGCAGCCGCCAGGGGGTAAACCGCCGCGATGAACGGCCCGGCATAGGACCACGATTCCGTCGCGGTCGCTCTCAACGACGTAAGAGCGTTCGGCGAGCGCCTGTGCGACCGCCGGCTCGTCGATCTCGTGCCATCGCTCCGAATAGTGCGAACGATCGTAGACGAACCATCGCTGGCCGTTAAAATCGATCGACGCTTCGGGGTCGAGCCCTAGGTGTGCGAAGATTTCGTCTTCCGCCCCGACGTCTGCGCGCGGCGGCAGCTGGCGAAGCGTGGCTTCGAGCAGCTCGTCGTGCGCGTTCGGACGCCGGTAGAGGTAGTACCAGTATTCCATCGGGCTTGCGAAGATACCGACGCCGATTGAGATCGCCGCGGCGGCCGCGACAAGCCCCATAACGAGTCGCGGCCGCGTTGCCAGGCGAGACGTACCGTCAACAAACGCCGCCAGCGCGTAGCCCGTCAACAGTGCGCTGTAATGCGCGCCCGGCATGAGCGTCACGGGTTGGCGCGAAGCGAGAATCTCGACGAAACCAGGAATCAAGAAGAGCCCGTAGCGGGAGATGCACGGTAGAAAGGCGAGCGGCGCCAGAACGATCGCGACGTATCGTATTCGCTCGAGCAGCGCGTTCCAGACGAAGCTCTGCCCCGTCGCTTGAGTCCCGCTCCAGTCGAAGAATCCCAGCGACATATACGCGACGTGCGGGTTAAGCGCGGGGCGCACCACGGCGAAGTACGCGGCCGCCATTCCGATCGCGAGGCCCGCAATCGTCCAGCCGGCGCGCTTTGCCTTGACGTCGCCGCCCGCCGTCGCCGCGAAGAGCAGTCCGACTGCGGTTAGGACGACGAACTGATCCTCCTTTGTACAGAGGAGAAGCAATGCCGCGACGACGGCGAGCGTCCAGCGGCGCCGGTCCAGCGCGTAGACGAGCGTAGCGGAGAGGAGCGGCACGAAGGCCATCTCGTGAAAGTCTCCGACGCCGTTGGCCCAGAGAATCGGATAGAGAGCCGCGACCGCTACGAACGCGAACGCTGCAGGCGCGCCGAACCTCGCTCGCGCCAGGCCCCAGATCGGGAAGAGCGTGGCCGCGACGAGGACCGCCTGAACGTATTCGAGTCCGACCGGTCCGAACGCGCGTAGAAACGGCCACGCCGCGACGATAACCGGCGACCAGTGCACGAGAAGATGGTTCACTCCGCCTTCCACCGTGCTCGAGAACCCGCTGCCAAGACCGGCGAGAACCTGGCTAAAGATGCCGAGATCGACGCCGTTTCGAAAAATCGCGTAACGCCACTGCACGATCAGACAGAGCACCGTTGCCAGCGCGAGAAACGTCGCCGCGACGGCCGCATTCCAAATCGCGATCGCGGTAAGTTTCACGCGATGCGCTCGTTCGAATCGGTCGTCTGGAGCCTCCTAGCGGACGGTCAGCGGAATCGCCTTGGTCGTCGAGTCGCCGCGCGTGTTCCGTGCGATCACTTGCATCGTAAAGCTTCCGTGCACGAACCATGGCAGCGGACCGACCGTGTAGAGCAGCTGGAACCGCCCGACGCCGACCTTGTCGAGCGTCACCGCGTATCCGCCGATGCGCGCCTCCACGCTGGCTACGTTCGAGGTGGTGACGACCTCGCCGAAGACGCGATCGCCCGGTCGAACGTCCGTCTCGCTCACCGCCACGTCGAGAATCCTCGGCTTGGCATCCGGCGGCAGCCGCGGCACTTTTTTGACGGTCAGCGGGGGCGCCGTTGGAGGCGTCGCGGCCGACGTAGCCGACGGCGACGGGTTAGGCGTGGCCGCTTGAGCGCTCTTGCTCGGCGCAGGAGCCGGGCGCTGCGTCGCCAGGGGCGTGGCGGTGACGCGGCCCGGGGGCGTCGGGTGTGCCTGCGGCGACTCGGCCTTTCGGGCGTGGCTGCAGCCGGCGAGCGCTGCCAACGCGGCCGCGATCCAGACGGCCCGACGGGCGTTGCGCATCTCTGCTTGGTTCTGCCCATGCCGCGTTGAAAACTCTCAAGCGCAATGAAGGATTCTGCGCGACCCGTCCTCAGCGTCGTCGTTCCGCTCTATAACGAGGCGGCAAACGTCGCTCCCTTGATCGAGCGAATCGGCGGCGTGGTCGACCGTCTTGGAGACGCGCTCGACTACGAGATCGTCCTGGTCAACGACGGAAGCAGCGACGATACCGCCGCCGCGGTCCGCCGCGAAATGCAGCGGCGCTCGCACGTCGTGCTCGTCAACCTCTCCCGAAACTTCGGGCATCAGCTCGCCTCGACGGCCGGCCTGGAGCTCGCCGTCGGCGATGCGGTGGTGCTGATGGACGGCGACCTGCAAGATCCGCCCGAGCTCATCGAGGCCTTTCTCGCGAAGTGGCGCCAAGGGTACGACGTCGTCTACGCCGTGCGGCGGACGCGCTCCGGCGAGAGCCGCTTTAAGCTGCTGACTGCGCGCGTGTTCTACCGCATCATCAAGCGCCTGACGAAGATTGCGATTCCGCTCGACGCGGGAGACTTTCGGCTGATGAGCCGGCGCGTCGTCGACGCATTGCGGCGCTCTCCGGAACGCAATCGCTTTCTGCGCGGAATGGTCAGCTGGGTTGGCTTCAATCAAACGGCGGTCGAGTACGACCGCGACGTGCGCTACTCCGGCGGGACGAAGTACCCGCTAACCAAGATGCTCCGCTTTGCGATGGACGGCATCACCTCGTTCTCCGACATTCCGCTTCGCTTCGCGTCCTACTTCGGATTCGTCGTCAGCGCGATCGCGTTCGTCTACGCGCTGGTCGTGATCGGTTTCAAGCTCTTCAGCCTAAAGCCGCCGGCCTACACGCCGGGTTGGGCCTCCACGATCGTCGCCGTACTTTTCCTCGGCGGCGTGCAGTTGATGAGTCTGGGGATACTCGGGGAGTATCTCGGCCGGGTCTACGACGAGGTCAAGGGCCGGCCGCTCTATCTCATTAGCGACATCGAACGATCTTGACGTACCATCCGGTCGTCGATCGCTTCGCCGCGCCGGTCCAACTCGATCCGCTCTCGGCGCTTCTCTTCGCCGCGGCGTTTGTAGCCGGTGCGCTCGTGACGGCACGCCGCCCTGCCTACGGCTTGGCCGCGCTCTTCCTGATTGCGCCGGTCGAGCTCTCGCGTGAAATCTTCAACACGACGATAACGTTGCCGAAGAGTCTCCTGTTCGGCGTGCTGCTCGGCCTCTCGACCTATGCCGGAAGTGCGGCACTCTTGCGCAAGCGTCCCGCCGCGCGCGTCCTATCCGCACTGGCGGTGCTCTTCGCGGTCACCATGCTGACGCTCGCCGATGCCGTGTATCGCGGCGCCGTGATTCGCGAAGCGCTGAAGGTCGTCGAGTATGCCGCAACGTTCGCCGCCGCGTATCTCTGCTACTCGCTCGACCGCGAGGACGCGCCGCTGCGAACTGCGATTGCGATTGCCGCGATCGTCGTCTCGCTCTCCGCGCTCGCGCAAGAAGCGCTCGGAGCACCGTCGGGACTCTTCATAGGATCCGCTATCGTTCCGCGAATCGCCGGCGTGCTCGAAGGCCCGAATCAGCTCTCCGCATACTGCGAGATCGCGGTCGCCGCACTCGGTGCATGGGCGCTCGTCCGGCGCACGCTCTTGCTCGACATTGCGCTCGGGCTCGCCGTCTTCGCGGACGTTCTCACCTTTTCGCGCGCCGGATGGTTTGCGCTCGCGGTCGTCGCCGCGGTTCTCGTGCTCGCCGGCGGCAAGCGCGCATGGCCGGCACTTAAACCCGGATTCGCCGGTCTGGTAGCGGGCGTCGCGGGCGCAGCGGGATGGGGCATCTACGCACGGACTCCCGGGGTTTTGCGTGCATCGCTCGAGTCGAGCTCTTACGCGGGCGGCGTCGGAAACCGTGACGAGCTCTGGCACGCGGCGTGGAAGATGTGGCTCGCGCATCCGATCCTCGGCGTGGGCGCGGGTAACTTCGAACTGCTCTTGCCCGCGTACGGCCTCTTCGGAATTCGCACGCACGCCAACAGCTGGTACCTTCAGGCCCTAGCCGAGGGTGGTTTGCTCTTGTTCGCGGCAACACTTCTGCTGATCGCGGCGATCGTCGTAACGTTCGCGCGAGGCGGCGTTCGGCGTTTGCACGATGAGTCGCCTTGGGTCCTCGCGGGCCTCGCCGCAACGATCGCTCTGGCTCTGCACCAAACGGTCGACTATCTGATCTTCTATCCTAAAGTCGGCGGCGCGTGGTGGCTTCTGGTTGGAACGGCCGCCGCGGCGCTTGCCGCCGCACGGTGAACACGCCGGAGCAGCCGCTTTTCGTCGTTACCGGTCTCGGCGCGGCGGCGTGGCCGTCGCTCGGTGTGCTCTTGGTACTCGCCGCAGTCTCGAGCCCGTACTACGTTCGCGCGGTCGCGCGAAGGCGACCGCTTCCGCTGACAACGCTGCTCCTTGCCGCCGGCGGGGGATTAGCGCTTGCGTGGCTGGCGCCGGTGCTCTTCTCCAGCGACGTCTATGCGTACGCCGCCTACGGCGAAATGGCGCGCATCGGACTGAACCCATACGCCCGCATCCATGAGACGCCCGACTACATCGTGCGCGCCGCACAGGCACAGTGGATCACGGCGTTTCCGATCTGCGTGTACGGCCCGGCGTTCGTTGAGTTCGCTCGCGCGCTCGTTACCGCTCTGTCTCCTATCGGATTGAGGGCGATACTCGATGCGTTCCGCGCGGCCGCGTCGATCGGACTCCTGCTTTGCGTTCCGCTCGCATACGGCGCGTTCGGCGGCAATCGCAGCGCGCGCTTACGCTCGGCCGCCGTAATCGCGCTCAATCCGGCCGCGATTTGGTGCGCGGCCGAAGGACACAACGACGCGATCGCACTGGCGATCGTGCTGCTCGGATTCGCGCTCGTGCGCCGGCGGCTCTCCAGCGCCGGCGCGGCCGTCGTGGCACTCTCCGCGCTCGTCAAGGCACCGGGTGCGGCGGCGGCGATAGCAGTTGCGGCGGCCGATCGCCGCGCGCGACTCGGCGCCCTCGCCGGCCTCGCGGTCGCCGCAATCTTCTCGCGTCCGCTCTTCGCCGGGATCGCGACGAACCTCGCACCGCACGGAACCTACGCGCCGCAAGCCTCGCTGCAGGCGATCTTCGCGCCGGTATCGCCGATTCTGGCATGGTTCGCGGCGGCTGCAACGTGCGCGCTTCTCGCGGCAAATGGAGCGCTCCTGATTCGGCGACGCAGCAACGAAGGTTACATCTGGTTCGGGCTCGCGGCGTGGGTGCTTATCCCCAATCCGTACCCGTGGTACGGCATTTGGCTCGTCGCGCTTGCGGCGATCGAACCGCGATCGCGCGCGGCAACCGTTGCGATCGTCCTCTCGCTCGTCTCGCTGCTGCGCTACGTTCCGGACGCGGTCGCGACGCCGTCGCCGCCGGTCGCCGCCGTGCTCGGCGTTCTCACCGTGCTCCCGCTCCTCGCCCTTCTTCCGCGCCGTCCTGTTATAATGAGCGACTCGCATGACCGTTGAACTCGAGGTCGCTCCGGAAGATCTTAATGCGCTAATTCGGTCGAGCCGCTCGCTGAGCGGCGCCGCCGAGCGTCTGCGCTCGTTGCGTCGGCTGCCCGGGCGGAAGCCCGGGGGCTACGCGCTGCACGAAACGATCGCCGCGGCGCGCCCGGCGATTTATGCTTCGCTGCAGCACGCGCTCGGCGGCACGCTGCTCGTCGTGACGCCGACGCCGGATTCCGCCGAGCGCGCCTTCGCCGACCTCCTTTATTATCTCGGCGAGCGCAGCGATAGGATTGCGCTGATTCGTTCGCGGGACGAGGCGCTTGGCGCGATCGAGAGCCCTTCGGAGCGCAGCGCGCGCGTCACATTGCTCGGCGATCTCTCCGACGCGTCGCCGCGAATCGTCCTCGCTCCGATCGCCGCGGTGCGCCAGCACGTGATGCGGCCCGCGGAGTTCGAAGCGCTTCGTTTCGTCTTGCGCACGGGCGAGGAGGCGGGCTTCGAACGCGTGCAGCGGCGTCTCTTCGAGCTCGGCTACGAACGCCGCGATTTGGTCAGCGCGGTCGGCGAATACGCAGTGCGAGGCGGCATCATCGATCTCTTTGCGGCGACGGCGGAAGCCGCGGTGCGTATCGAGTTCGTCGGCGACGCGATCGAGTCGATGCGCGACTTCGCCATCGAGTCGCAACGCAGCAGCGGATCGCTCGAAACGCTCGCGATCGCGCCTTGGAGCGATCCGCTCGACGGCGCGGCAACCATCTTCGACTACCTGCCCGCCGAAACGACGCTCGTGCTCGAAGAGCCGGCGACGATCGCCGCGGTCGCGGGGGCGCTCGACGAAGAGCGAACGCGCGAGCGGCACACATTGCTTGGCGACGAAGAGGCCGGCGAAGCGTTACGGGCCGAGCTCTCAGCGGAGCCGGCGTCGCTCGACGAGCTCGGCGAGGCGATCGCACGCGTCGCGACGCTCGTCCTTCCCGGTGCGATCGAAGGCGGCCCCAATGCGCTGCGTTGGGTTCCACATGCGCTCGAATCGTTCGTCTTCGAATGTCTCCCCGTCGAACATTTCAACCGGCAGATCGCGCTCTTTGCCGAGGCGATGCGGGAGTGGAGTGAGAGTGGCGAGACGGTCTACATCGCGAGCGCCGCCGTGTCGCGCACTATCGACCTGTTGCGCGCCGCCGGGATCGAACCGGGACGGCGCGCGCGCGGCGGCGTGATCGTCGATCACGGTTCGATCGAAGCCGGCTTCCGAATACCGGAGTTGCGCCTGCGGGTGCTCGGCGATCGCGAGATCTTCGGCGCCCCTCCGAAGCGCGTCAAGATGCGGGCCGTCAAGGAGGGCGTCCCGGTCACGCTGGCCGACCTGCGCGTAGGCGACTACGTCGTGCACGCGGTGCACGGAATCGGTCAATACCTCGGCCTCCGCGCCGAAACGATCCTGGGTGCGACGCAAGATTATCTCGATCTTCGCTACGCCGGAAGCGACAAGATGCTGGTGCCGGTTACGCAGATGCATCAGGTCGCGAAGTACTCGGCTGCCGAAGCGCAGACGCCGCGGCTCTCCAAAATGGGCGGCGCCGATTGGGCACGCACGAAGTCGCGCGTCTCCGAAGCGCTCGAAAAGATTGCCGACGAGCTCGTCGCGCTCTACGCCGAACGCGAGATGTCGCGCGGGTTTGCGTTCGGTGAAGACACCACGTGGCAGACCGAGATGGAAGAGGCCTTTCCATATGAGCCGACGCCCGACCAGCAGAAAGCCATCGAGGCGACGAAGTCCGACATGGAATCCGAGCGGCCGATGGATCGCCTCGTCTGCGGAGACGTCGGGTACGGAAAGACCGAGGTCGCGATGCGCGCGGCGTTCAAGGCGGTCGCCGACAAGAAGCAGGTCGCTGTGCTCGTCCCTACGACGCTTCTCGCCGATCAGCACTATCGCACGTTCAGCGCGCGCTTCGCGGCGTTCCCCGTCCGGGTCGAGGAGCTCTCGCGATTCACCCCCAAGGCCGATCAGAAGCGAATCGTTCGCGACCTCGCCGAGGGTAAGGTCGACGTCGTGATCGGAACGCACCGGATCTTACAGAAAGACATCGCGTTCGCAGATCTCGGCTTGATCGTCGTCGACGAAGAACAGCGTTTCGGCGTCATGCACAAGGAGCGCCTCAAAGAGTACCGCGCGAGCGTCGACGTGATGACCCTCTCCGCGACTCCGATTCCGCGGACGCTGCACATGTCGCTGATGGGCGTTCGCGACCTATCGCTGATTCAGACGGCCCCGAAGAACCGAATGTCGATCAAGACGCTCGTCGTTCCGGCGAGCGACGCCGTCGTGCAGCGGGCGATCGCCGCCGAACTCGATCGAGGCGGCCAGATATATTACCTGCACAATCGGATCGAGTCCATCTACGCCGTCCGCAACGCGCTCGAGCAGCTCGTTCCGCGCGCTCGCATCGGCGTCGGTCACGGACAGATGCGCGAAACGGAGCTGGAGCCGGTGATGCAGCGCTTCATCGACGGCGAGCTCGACGTGCTCGTCGCGACGACGATCATCGAGAACGGCATCGACATCCCCAACGTCAACACGATGATCGTCAACGACGCCGACCGCTTCGGCCTCGCTCAGCTCTATCAGCTGCGCGGCCGCGTCGGACGCTCGAACCATCAAGCCTACTGCTACTTGCTCTACCAAGGCCACAAGGCGCTGAGCGAGGAGGCCAAAGCGCGGCTCGAGGCGATTCGCGAGTTCGCGCACCTTGGCTCCGGGCTGCAGATCGCCATGCGCGATCTCGAGATCCGCGGCGCCGGCAATCTATTGGGCTCGGCTCAGTCGGGCTTCATCGCGTCGGTCGGCTTCGATGCCTACTGCGAGCTGCTCGCCGAGGCGATCGCGCAGCGCCGCGGTGGACCGAGCGCCCTCGAGGATCGACGCGAGGCCGTGATCGACGTCAAGATCGACGCGTTCATCCCGAACGACTACGTCGGGCAGGTCTCGCAGAAGATCGCCGTCTACCAGCAGTTGGCGAAGGCGCGAACCGAGGAGGAAGTAACGGAGGTGGCGGCCGGCGTGCGCGATCGCTTCGGCCCCTTCCCCAAGCCGCTTGAAAATCTGGTCGAGATCACCAAGTTGCGGGCGATCGCCCTGCGCAAGCACGTTACCCGCGTGGTGGTAGACGAGCGCCGGCTAACCTTGGGCGTCGGCACCGGTTTCAGCCTCGACCAGGCGGCCGTTCCCAAGCTCCAGTCCCTCACAAAAAACCGCTTCCGCTTCGGCGAAGGGCGGATTCTGGTCGACCTTCCCGCGTCGGGCGCCTGGATGGCGCTGCTGAGGAAGCTCCTCGAAGCGCTATAGAGGAGGTGAGTCGCGCCGCGCGAACCTGGCGGCGTGACGCGGGGCCCTTGGCCCCGCTTACTACGCACTCCAACCTTTTCCTAACGGAGCATTTGATGTCGAAAGCCCAACGCATCACCGTGGGCCTCGCCGGTCTTCTCATGGGCACGTTCCTCGCAGCGTGCTCGGGCGGCGGTGCAGTCGCGACGGTGAACGGACAGCCAATAAGCCGGTCTACCTTCGATCAGCGGCTTGAAAGCAGCCCCATGGGACGCACGGTCCTGCAGCAGCTGGTGCAGGAAACGCTCATCGAGCAGTATGCGAAGAACAACAACATTACGGTCAGCGATGCCGAGATCGACGCGAAAGAGAACCAGATCAAGGCAAACTTCCCGAGCGGATCGTGGGACGAGATGCTCAAGGCCCGCGGTCTGACCGAGGCCGACGTCCGCCAAGCGTTGCGCGAGCAGATCGTCATGGACAAGGCGCTCGCGAAAGACGTAACGATCACTCCGGCGCAGATCAAGGACTACTTTAACAAGAATCATGCGTCGTTCGATAAGCCCGAGCAGGTGAAGGCGCGTCACATCCTCGTCCAGAGCCCTGCGCTGGCGGCACAGATCGAGACGCAACTCAAGGCGAACCCCGACAATTTTGCGGAGCTCGCGAAGAAGTATTCGACGGATCCCGGCAGCAAGGACAAGGGCGGCGACCTCGGCACGTTCCGCCGCGGTCAAATGGTACCGGCGTTCGATAAGTACGCGTTCTCGGCGCCGATCGGGCAGATCAGTGCGCCCATCAAATCGCCCTTCGGCTATCACATCATCCAGGTCGAGCAGCGGATTCCGGGGCAGAAGGCGACTGTCGCCAGCGCCACGCCGCAGATCATGGATACGCTGCGCCAGCAGCAGGAGGCACCGCTGATTCAGCCCTTCCTGCAAGGCCTCCAGCAGAAGGCAACGATCGTCGTCAACGACCAGCAGTTCGCGGGACTCTTCGCGACGCCGGCACCGCCGCCGGCCGCAGCGTCGAGTGCACCGTCGAACGCCCCGTCGGTCGCGCCGAGCGCCGCCGCTTCTCCGGCTCCGTCGGCAACCTAGAACCGACGCGGCGCTCGAAGGAAACTGCGATGCGAGCAGCACCGCACCTCGTCGCCGGCCTCGCCGCTCTGCTCTCGAGCACGCTCGTTACAGCGTGCTCGAGCGGCTCGAGCGGCGCGGCCGTCACGGTCAACGGCCAGGTGATCAGCAGGGCTTTTGTATTAGAGAAAATCGAGCAGCATCCCGAAGCCCGTCAAGCTTTGGGCCACATTATCGGCGAAACGCTCATAAATCAGTACGCCGAGCAACACCACATCGTCGTTACGGACGCTGAGGTGGCCGCGCGCGAACGTCTGCTGAGAGCGCAGCTTCCAGGCAAGAAATGGAACGATATGCTGGCGGTGCGCAATATATCCGACTCGGGTGTGCCGACGCTCGTCCGCACGGAGCTTCTACTCGACAAAATCGTAGCAAACGACGTAAGAGTAAGCGACGCCGACGTAGCGGGCTACTACGAGAAACATCGCGCGCTATATCAGAAGCGCGGTGAGAGCCTCGCGAGCGCGACTCCCCAAATCACCGCGCTTCTACGCGAGCAGGAGTCGTCAGAGTATAGCCTCGGCGTCATGGAAGACTTGACGCGACAAGCGAATATCGTGCTTCACGATCCGCGTTACGCCGATATGTACAATCCGCCGAAACTACCCTCGGACAGCGCCAAGATCCCCGTAAACATCACGACGCAGTAACCTTCGCGCCCGCTCCGAACCAGGTAGCGTGCTGGTTCGCGTCGTTGGTCTCGGCCCAGGCGATCCGGGGCTCTTGACGATCGGGGCGCTCGATGCTTTGCGCGCGGCGGGTAAGGCCGCCTTGCTGCTCGCCCCGCCGGACTTAGCGGGTTACATCGAACGCAGCGGCGTCGAAGTCATCCGCGGAATGGTGGACGACCCCGCATTGTTGGTGCGGGGCAGCGGCGAAGAGATCGCGCGCTTCGTGCAGCGCATCGACGGCACCGGCGACGATGCACTCGGCTTAGGCGTCCTCGGCAATCCGCTCTCGGATTTTCCGGGTCTTCCTCCGCTGCTGCGTGCGCTGGAAGCTCGCGGAATCGCGACCGCGATCGTTCCCGGCATGCCGCACGCGACGCTCTCGGCCTCAATCGCGATGCCGCTCGTTCCGCTGCCCCCGCAGTCGGCGCACTATACCTGGGACGACCTTATCGAAATCATGGCGCGGCTGCGACTGGGTTGCCCTTGGGACCGGGAACAGACCCACCGGACACTCGTGCCATATCTTATCGAAGAGACGTACGAGGTGGTCGAAGCGATCGAAATTTCGCACCTCGAGGGCCTCTGCGAAGAACTGGGCGATCTGCTGCTGCAAATCGTTTTTCACGCACAGCTCGCCACCGAGGTCGGCACGTTCGGCATCGCCGACGTCGTCGACGCGCTCGCGAACAAAATGGTACGCCGCCATCCGCACGTCTTTGGAGACGCCATCATCGAAGACGTCGACGCACAGTGGCGGAACTGGGAACGCCTGAAGGCGCTCGAGAAGACGGGCCGGCAGCGGCAGAGCCGCCTCGATGGAATTCCAAAGTATCTTGGGGCGCTGCAACGCGGCCAGCGGATGCAAGAGAAAGCGTCGCGCGTCGGCTTCGACTGGCCGAACGTCGGGGGCGTACTCGAAAAGCTCGCGGAGGAGCTCAGCGAGCTCGCCGAGGCGCGGCGCGAGCGCCAAGACGATGCGCGCGTACGCGAAGAACTCGGCGACGTCTTCTTTTCGCTGGTCAATCTCGCGCGGTCGCTGGGGATCGACGCAGAGACGGCGATGCGCGAAGCGAACGAAAAGTTCCACCGCCGCTTCGCCTTCATGGAAGAGCGCGCCGGAGCTGAAGGGAAGAGCCTTTCGGATCTATCGATCGACGAACTTGAGGAATTATGGCAACTGGCGAAGGCTTGAGCGCGAAGCTTCGCGTTCGGATGAGCACCGCGGATGCGCACTACGGCGGGAACTTGGTCGACGGCGCGCGCATCCTCGCGCTCTTCGGCGACGTGGCTACGGAACTGCTGGTGCGGCTGGACGGCGACGAGGGGCTCTTCGCCGCCTATTCGGAGATTCGGTTCTTGGCGCCGACCTACGCCGGGGACTACGTTGAAGCCGAGGGGCGCGTCGTACAGGTCGGTAAGACGTCGCGGCGCATGGAGTTCGAAGCGCGCAAGGTGATCGCTGCGCGCCCCGAGATCGGCGAGAGCGCGGCAGACGTACTCGATCCGCCCATCGTCGTTTGCCGCGCGACCGGCACGTGCGTTACGCCGAAAGATAAGAAACGGAGCTAACGGGCGCGATGGCCGGGCGTGCAACACAACTCGCCCCGATCGCGGCGGCACTCGCACTCGCTTCCTGCGGCGGCGGCTCTTCCTTAACGACTGTGCCACCGGCGCCCCCGCATCAGGCGAACAAAATTCAGCACGTCGTCATCGTCGTGCAAGAGAACCGGAGCTTCAACGATCTCTTCTACGGCTTTCCCGGCGCGCACACGGTGGGGTTCGGCCGCGACACGCTCGGACGAAAGATCGCGCTCAAGCCGATCGGCCTCGAAACGACCTGGGATCTCGACCACAGCTCGTACTCGTTCTTTACCGATTGCAACGGTACGGGCAGCTTTCCCGGCACCGGCTGCCGCATGAACGGCTTCAACAAAGAGTACGTCGGCTGCGGACACAAATCGTATCCTCCCTGTCCCTTCGACCATCCCGCCTACGCTTACGTCCCGCACGAGGAGACGAAGCCGTACT
Source organism: Candidatus Cybelea sp. (assembly GCA_036269355.1). Classification (GTDB taxonomy): domain Bacteria; phylum Vulcanimicrobiota; class Vulcanimicrobiia; order Vulcanimicrobiales; family Vulcanimicrobiaceae; genus Cybelea. The sequence continues at coordinate 16,130 of DATASC010000024.1, forward strand.
TTGAAATGGCGCGACGTTACGTGTTGGCCGACCGAATGTTCGCCTCGAACTTCGACGCCAGCAGCTTTATCTCACATCAATACATCATCGCCGGCCAAGCAAATACGGCGGTGAACTACCCGGATAGCAGCTGGGGCTGTGAAGGCGGCTACGCCGACCTCATCGGTACGGTTACACCGCAGCGAACGCTCTACGGTGGATACGTCCGGGTCTGCTTCGACGACACGACGCTCGGCGACGAGCTCGACGCCGCCGGCATACCGTGGGCCTTTTACGCTGCGTCGTATTCCTCGGGATACATCAATCTCTGGAGCGCCTATCAGGCGATCCGGCACGTCTACTATGGCCCCGATTGGAAGAAGGACGTATTGCCCAACACGAGCTTCTTCGACGACGTCGAACGAGGGCGGCTTCGTACGGTCAGCTGGATAACGCCGACTTGCGCAAACTCCGATCACGCCGGCTGCGGTTCGAATACGGGACCGTCGTGGGTTACTTCGCTCGTCAACGCGATCGGCAAGTCGAAGTATTGGAACTCTACCGCGATCTTCGTCTTCTGGGACGACTACGGCGGATGGTACGACGACATCGCTCCGAAAATGGTTGACTACGACGGACTCGGCTTGCGCCTACCCCTGCTGATTATCTCGCCCTACGCGAAGAAGGGGTACGTCTCCCACGTCCATTACGAACACGGTAGCATTCTCAAGTTCGTCGAGGATCAGTTCGGCCTTCCGCGGTTAGCGGCGAGCGATACCCGTGCAAACTCGCCCGAGCTAGATGCCTTCGACTTCAGCAAACCCCCGCGCCGGTTTACGCCGATCCCCGCACCGCACGGCGAGGCGTACTTCCGGCACCAGCCGCCCGATCTGCGCCCGCCCGATTCGCAGTGAGCTGTGCGTGCGCGCGAGTAAAAGGCACGCTAGACTAATCGCTCGTGGGTCTTCTTCTTCCAGACGAACTCGTAGTAGCAGAACTGCAGCGCCAGCACCACGCAATAAGCGATCGGATAACCGAGCCAAACGCCGTCGAGACCGAAGCGATGCATCAGCAGATATGCGGCCGGCACTTCGACGCCCCAGATGGCGAAGATACCGTTAATCGTCGGCCATAGCACGGTGCCGCTGCCGCGCATCACGCCGCTGAGGACCGCCGAGTTACCGAAGAGCAGATAACTCCAGAGCACGATCATCAGCAGTTCGTGCGCGATTCGCAGCGTCGGCGGATCCGTGATGAACCAGCCGAGAATCAGCCACGCGAAGACGTAGCAGAGCCCAATGATGACGCCGCCGATGACGTAGTTGAGCGCGACGGCCGAACGAATCACGCTGCCGAGCTTGTCTTCTCGTCGCGCTCCGATGCACTGCGCCCCGAAGATCGACGCGGCGATGCCGATCGAAATTGCGGGGAACTGAACGTATCCGACGACCTGGTTCACCGCACCGTACGCCGCCGTTGCGCTCGATCCGAAACGGTTCACGAACGAAATCACGGCGATCTCGGCGAGCGAGACCATCATCACTTGCAGCCCGGTCGGAACACCGATCCGCACGACCGACCGAAGGATGCTCCAGTCGATGCCCATGTCCGCGAGCGTCTCGCGATCGAACTTGAGCGGGTGATCGCGGCGATGCAAATAGTAAAGCAGCCACGCGAGCGCGGCCGAGTTTGCGATTAGGCCTGCGACCGCCGCGCTGACGACGCCCAACTTCGGCAGTCCGAACGTGCCGACGATGAAGAGCGGGGTGATGGCTATTGCCAAAACCGCTGAGACGATCAGGGCGTAGAAGGGGGTCGTCGAATCGCCCGTACCGCGCAAAATCGTCGCGTAGACAAAGTAAAAGAAGAAAACGGGCATCGTGAGAAAGATTACGCGCGCGTAGGCATCGGCTTGGCCGATGATGTCGGGCGGCGTGGCGAGCCAGCCGAGCATGGTGCTCGAGCCGAGCGCTCCGACGATAGCGACGATGATGCCGAGATAGAGCGCCGCACCGAGCACGGTGCCTGCAACTTTCTTCACCCGGTGATGATCGTTCGCGCCGAAGGCCTGACCGATCAAGACACTGCTTCCGCTCGATACGCCGAATACGAACGAGAACAGCAGAAAGATGATTGGAAAGACGGCAGAGATCGCGCCGAGGGCTTGCGTTGAGATAAGCCGCCCGATCCAGATGCTCGCCATCGTCTGCGACGCCGACTGCAGCACGTTGCTGAGCATGAGCGGCACGAGAAAGACGAGGAGGATCCGCCACATCGGCTTCCCCTCCTCAAAGATATTTACTCCGTGACGGCGCGGTGCGGGCCGCGCCTCGGCTTGAGCCATCGGCTCTTACTCCTCCGCTAGTAGTTCGTAAATCTCTTTTCGAGCTTTTTTTAACGTCTCGCAGACGCGATCGATCGTTTCCGGTTTCGAGGACGGTCCAAGTTGTGCGATTGCCTGCATGAGCCGGCTCGCCGAGTCGCGTAGCTGCGAGACCATCTCGTGCTCCGGAGACTCTTCTTCCTCTTCGCCTTCTTTGAGCAGGCGCTCCAACTCGGCGGCGTGCTCCCCGAGCAGTTCGCGGCCTCCGGGGGTGATATCGTAGACGCGCCGCCCACCTTCGTCTCGCCCGGCAATGAGCCCGGCCGCCTCGAGCGCCGCCAAGACCGGATAGACCGAACCGGCGCCGGCTCCCCATCCCTTCTCACGCACGGCGCGAATAAGATCGTAGCCGTGACGAGGCACCTCGTCGAGCAGCTTGAGCAGGGCAAACTTCAGGACGCCACGCCGTAAGCGCCGCATCCCCCGCCGATGGCGCCGCTCCGCACGCAACCACCAGCCGCCCGAGCGGGGATCTCCCCAAAAACCTACATCCATGTCGCGATATTATCCGATATATCGCAACAATGCAATAGGTCTCGATATATCGGAAAGGCTGTGCTGCGGCTAGGGGTCCTCGTCGTTCGTCGGAGGCGACTCGCTGGGGTCGAACGGCGGCGCGTCGATCTTGACGAAAGCGCGGGGGTGTTGAGAAAAGTCGAAAGCGTCCCGCAGATCGTCGGCGCGCTCGTCGGTCGATCCGAGCGCTCCCTTGGGAATGCCGTAGGTCTCTTCGGTGAAGGCCAGGATGCTGCCGAACTCGTGCTGGACCTTTGAGACGTATGCCTTCTTCGCGTACGGCGAGATGACCACGAGCGGAACGCGGAAGCCGAGTTCGTAGGCGTTATAGATCGGCGGCGGGACGTGGTCGTACCATCCGCCCCAGTCGTCCCACAAAACGAAGATTGCCGTCGTATTCCAGAAGCGGCTCTTGCCGATCGCGTTGACCACCGCGGCAACCCACGCCGGTCCCTCCGTGGTCGCGTGCTGGCCGCTGTGGTCGGACCAATCGTCGCGCGGAGCCACCCACGTTACGCCGGCCAGATTTCCATTCGCGACGTCAGAAAGGATCTGTTGCGGCGGGGTGATGACGTCCCGGTACTGCTGGCTGTAACGAACGTTCCTGATCTCGTCGAACGGGTGCCAAAAGCCGGGCCCCTTGGCCCATTGGTAGTACCTCCACGACACGCTCTGCCGGTCGAGGAGATCGGTCATGACGGTGCGATCGAGGCAGTCGAAGACCGATGGTCCGGCATTTCCAGTCTGCAAATTGATGGTCGGAACCAGGATGTCGGGCTTCGCGTCGCAGCCGCCTGCCTGAGTCTCTTGGGTCTTTTTGTTGAACGAGTTGTCCGACAGGCGGTATTGGTCGAGCGCGCGATCCGTTGCGGTTCCGCTGATCAGGTAGAGATGAGCGGGGAGACTCGGGCCCTGGTTGCTCTGGAACATGTGATCGGCAAAGACGTAGCGCTTCGCCATCTCGTGGTAGGGTTTCGCCTCCGATTCGGGCGCGTACGCGAACGGCCTCAGGCGAACCTTAAAGGAGAGGTTCTTGTCGAACCCGTCCATCTTACCGTTGTCGTAATCGGTTACGAACGCGTCGTGGCTGTGCTCGAGACCGTGCTTTAAGCCGAGCGTCACCGGCCGCAGCGGCACGCGCTTGCCGCGGGAGTCAATTCCATACTGCGCGATGTCGGCGCCCGGAATACCTTGGAATAAGTAATCGGGCGTTCGGTTCTCTTGAATGATGATGACGACGTGCTGGATCGGCGTGGGCAGCGCGCTCCCGATCAGCACCGCCTCAGACGGTGCAGAAGCCCGGCTGCCGGCGGAATAGGATGGGAGCGCCGGCTGCAAGGGCGAGGCGCAAGACCAAAGCGACAGCACGAGAAGTGCGACAAGAGATCGAACCCGGTACGGCAACGCAAACTCCTCTGGGCAGCATTTCAGCAGCCGCTGCCCTATTCTCCAATACTCGGTCCTTTGCCTTAATCGACGCTGGAAAAGACGGGCAATGGCGGCCGCGCCCCCGCGCCGAACCGGCGATCCTGTGCGCCTCGACAAATTCATGAAAGTCTCGCGGCTGGCCAAGCGCCGGAGCGAAGCGCACGAGGCACTCGAGCACGGGCGTATCACCAAAGACGGAAGGCCGCTCAAGCCCGGATACCAGGTGCAGCCAGGCGACGTGCTCGAGATCCACTACGCAACGAAGTTCGTCACCGTTCGCGTGCGCGAAGTGCCGCTGCGGGTGACGCCCAGCCTCAAGCCTGCCGAACTCTACGAGATCCTCGACTCGCGCAAAGACGAGACGGAGTGGCTGTGATCTCCGCGGACACCAAGGATGCGCTCGCGCGCGAGATGCCGGCCGCAATCCATTGCCGCGAAGCTCTGCTCGCGGGCCTCGCGCTCTATGGAGGCGTGCGCGGCGAGTTCGTTACACACCGGAATGCGGTAGCGCGGCTCTTCTGGTCAATACTCGACGAGCGCAAAACCCATCCAATCGAGACTCGCGCGCCGACGCGGCTGCACCGGCTGCCCACCTTCGCCGTCACGCTGCCTGCACGTTTGCAAGGAATGCCGCCAAAGCCGGTCCACAAGTGCGATCGCATCATCGAAGTTCGCGCCGCGTTTCTCGCGTGCGGGTCGCTCGCTGCCGGGAGCCACGGTTATCACCTCGAGTTCGTGTTAAGCGACGACGAAATCGCGCAGCGTTTGAAGTGGATGCTCCGCAGCGCCGGCGTCGCGGCGAAGGAAGTGCGGCGCAAGTCGCGTCGCGTTCTATATTACAAAGACTTCGACGCAATCGCCGAGCTGCTCACACTCGTCGGGGCGTTCGCCGCGGTGCTGCAGCTCGAAGACGTACGCGCGCTCCGCGAGACGAAGAACCGCATTCACCGGTTGGTCAACACCGAAGCGGCAAATCTGGAGCGAAGCGCGCAAGCTGCGGCGGCGCAGCGCCAAATCATCGAGTTTCTCCGTAGCGCGTACGGGTTGAGCCGACTCTCGCCCGCGCTGCGCGAAGTCGCGGAGCTGCGGCTAAAGCATCCCGACGAGTCGCTCGCGGAACTCGGGCGGCGCTGCAATCCGCCGATCCCCAAGCCGACGGTAAGCAGCCGGCTGGGCGCGCTCAGCCGGCTCGCGGGGCAGCTTCAGGGCGGGCAGGTGAGCGCGAAAGCCGTCCGGTAAACGGCGCTCATGCGCATTGGAATCAATGGCTTCGGCCGTATTGGACGAAACTTTACTAAGGCGATCGCGGAACGGCATCCGGAGATCGAGATCGCCGCGATCAACGATCTGACCGACGCGCAGCAATGCGCGCATCTCTTCAAATACGACAGCAACTACGGCATCTATGCCGGAAAGGTCGGAGCGGAGGAAGGCCGGCTGACGATCGACAACCAGACGATCCGCGTTTTCGCCGAACGCGACCCGGGCAAACTCCCGTGGAAAGATCTCGGCGTCGACGTCGTCATCGAGTCGACGGGTCTCTTCACCGATGCGGCCAAGGCGCGCGCGCATATCGACAGCGGCGGAGCGAAGAAAGTCATCATCTCGGCTCCCGCCAAAGGCGAGGACATTACAATCGTGCTCGGTGTCAACGACGACCGCTACGATCCCGCGGCCCACAACGTGATCTCCAACGCGTCCTGCACGACGAACTGTCTGGCGACCGCCGTGAAACCGGTCGTCGACGCGTTCGGCTGGGTCAAGGGTTTCATGACGACGATCCACTCGTACACCAACGATCAGAACGTCCTCGACGGGCCACACAAAGACCCGCGCCGCGCGCGCAATGCAGCGACGAATATCGTTCCGACGTCGACTGGAGCGGCGAAGGCGCTCTATCTCACGATTCCCGAAGTGGAAGGCACGTTCGACGGTTTCGCGCTGCGGGTTCCGACACCGACCGTGTCGATGATCTATCTCGTCGCGCAAACGAAGAAACCCGTGACGCGCGCCGAGCTCAACGAAACCCTTCGCCGGGCAGCCGAAGGCGACATGAGCAAGTACGTTGCCTACACCGAGAACGAGCTGGTCTCGAGCGACTTCAAGAAGGATCCGCACAGTTCGATCATCGACGCGAAGCTGAACAATGCGAACGGCGATCTCGTTCAGCTCGCGGCCTGGTACGACAACGAGTGGGGATACTCGTGCCGCCTCGCCGAGTTGACGGCGATGGTGCTCGCAACGATTCCGGCGCGAGTCTAAGCCCGGCTCCCGATCGATCCCGTTGTCTCTCAGGCGATTGACCGACCTAGACGTTCGCGGTAAGCGCGTCTTGGTGCGCGAAGACCTCAACGTGCCGATGGACGGCGGAGCGATTCTCGATTACTCGCGAGTCGACGCGGCGATTCCGACGCTGCGCTGGCTGCACGAGCAGGGGGCGAGAACGATCGTCCTCTCGCACCTTGGGCGTCCCGACGGTAAGCCCGACGTGCGTTATTCGCTGCGTCCCGTGGCGCAGGCCCTATCGGACCGGCTCGGCACGAGCGTGCATTTCGCCGGCGACTGCGTCGGCGAGGAGGCGGAGAGCGCGGTCGCGCAGCTGCACGACGGAGACGTGCTCCTGCTCGAAAACGTGCGCTTTCACCCCGAAGAAGAACGCAACGATTTGGAGTTCGCGGAACGGCTCGCGGCGCTCGGCGATCTCTACGTCAACGACGCCTTTGCAACCGCGCACCGCGCGCACGCATCGACCGAGGCGCTCGCCCATCTCCTTCCCCATGCGGCCGGCCTCCTAATGGAGGCCGAGCTCTCTGCTCTTTCGCGATTGGTTGAGTCGCCGCGCAAGCCGTTCGTCTGCGCGATCGGCGGCGCAAAGATCAAGGACAAGATCGCGCTGCTCGCGCGTCTTTGCGAGCTGGTCGATGCGTTCTGCGTGGGCGGCGGAATGGCGAATACGCTGCTCGCGGCGAAGGGAGTGGACGTCGGAACGTCTCTGCGCGACGACGATCTCGAACCGGCACGACGTCTGCTCGCGCTCGTCCAAGAACGTAACGTAGCGCTGGAGCTCCCCGTCGACGCGATCGTAGCGCCGAATCTCGACGCGGAGAGCCAAGCGCGCGACGTGCCCATCGAGGACGTCGGCCAGGAGATGATCCTCGACATCGGTGCCGCGACGGCGCAAAACTATGCTCGCACGATCGAGCGCGCAAAGACGATCGTCTTCAACGGTCCGATGGGCGTCTACGAGCGGCCCGCCTACCGCCGCGGAACGCAAGTGATCGGCGAGGCGATCGCGCGCGCCACGCAGGCGGGTGCGGTCAGCGTCGTCGGCGGCGGCGACGCGGCGGCCGCGGCGCACATGCTCGGCTTCGCGGGCGAGATGACCTTCGTCTCGACCGGCGGCGGCGCGACGCTGGAGTACTTGGAAGGTAAGACGCTTCCGGGAGTCGCGGCACTTGAGTCGTAACCAGCCGCGACGTATCGTCGCCGGCAATTGGAAGATGCACAAAACGGCAAACGAGACGGCCGAGTTCCTCCACGCATTTCTTCCGGCGCTGGAGACGTTGCCGGTCGAGCTCGAGATCGTGATCGCGCCTCCGTTTACCTCGCTCCCGCGGGCGTCACAGCTGCTGCGCGGCACGCGCGTGCGGCTGGGTGCGCAAACGATGCACTGGGAGCTGAAGGGTGCGTTTACCGGTGAGATCAGCGCGCCGATGCTGCGGGAACTCGGCGTGAGCCACGTCATCCTCGGGCACTCCGAACGGCGCGCGTACTGCGACGAGACCGATCGAACCGTGAACTTAAAGGTCCACACCGCGCTGCGCGAAGGCTTGACGCCGATCGTCGCCGTCGGTGAGACGCTCGAACAACGCAACGCCGGCGAGACCGAGGAACACGTGATAACGCAGACGCGCGCGGCATTCAAAGGCGTGGACGCGAGCCGGCTAGGTTCCGTCGTCGTTGCCTACGAGCCGATCTGGGCAATCGGCTCGGGCAAGAATTGCGAACCCGAAGAGGCAGACCGCGTGATGGGGACGATTCGGTCCTGCCTCGACGGACTCGAGGGGACGTCGATTCTCTACGGGGGCAGCATGAATGCCGCGAACGTCGCCAGCTATGCCGCCCAACCGAATATCAACGGCGGTCTGGTCGGTGGAGCGTCGCTCGACGCGGCCGGATTCGTGACGTTGATAGCGAGCGCAGCCCGCTGAGGAAATACCGTCCCGTCGTTCTCGCGGTGCTCGACGGCTGGGGCGCTCGCGATGCCGCGCGCGGAAACGCAATTGCCGCGGCGAGGCTTCCGCATTGGGACGAGATCGTCGGCCGTTATCCGCACACGACGCTCCAGGCCTCGGGCCAATCCGTCGGGCTTCCCGAGGGCGTGATGGGCAATAGCGAGGTCGGCCACATGAATATCGGCAGCGGTCGCGTCGTTCCGCAGGGCGTCACGGTCATCGACGCCGCCATCGCGGACGGCGAGTTCGCGGATAACGAGACCCTCCACCGCGTTTTCGAGCACGTTGCTCGCAGCGGTGGCCGCGTCCATCTCATGGGGCTGCTCTCCGACGGTTGCGTTCACAGCTCACTCGAACATCTCTTCGCCTTGATCGACGCCGCGGTCACGGCAAACTCGCCGCTTGCGGTTCATTGCTTTCTTGACGGACGCGATACGCCGCCGCGCTCGGCGCTGAGCTTCGTCGAACAACTCGAGTCGAAGCTCGCCGCCGTCGAGCGCTCCGGCGCGATCGCGAGCGTCACGGGCCGCTTCTACGCGATGGATCGCGATCGGCGCTGGGAGCGCACCAAGCTCGCCTACGATCTGCTCGCGAACGGAATCGCCGAATTTCGCGCTTCCAATGCGGCTACGGCGGTTCGAGACGGGTATGCTCGCAACGAGGACGACGAGTTCGTGCGGCCGACGATCGTCGGCGAGACGCGCCCGATCGAAGACGGCGATGCGTTCATCTTCTTCAATTTCCGCCCGGACCGCGCGCGTCAGCTCACGACGGCCTTTAATGCGGGGACGAGCCTCTACTTCGACGACGGCTTCGGCGTGTTTGCATCGAGGCCGTATAGCGATCCGTTCTTCGCCACGATGACGAGATACGACGAGAAGTATACCAACCCCGTGCTTTTCGGTCCGAGACCCCAATACGACACGTTCGGTGAGATTCTGGCGCTCGAAGGCCTGCGCCAGCTGCGGCTTGCCGAAACCGAAAAGTACGCGCACGTCACCTATTTCTTTAACGGCGGTCGCGAACAGCAGTTTGAAGGCGAAGACCGGAAACTCATTCCCTCCGATCGGAGCGTCCCCACGTACGATCTCGCGCCGGCGATGCGCGCGCGAGAGATTACCGCCGCCGCGGTCGAGGCGATCGAGAGCGGCACGTACGACGCGATCGTCATGAACTACGCAAATGCGGACATGGTCGGGCACACCGGCAAGTGGGAGCCGACGATCGTCGCCGTCGAGACGATCGACGAGTGTTTGGGACGCCTCGCAGAGTCCGTGCTCAAAGCAAACGGGCTTCTCGCGATTACCGCCGACCACGGGAACGCCGAAGAGAAGATCGACGCGGAAGGCAATCCGCTCACCGCGCACACGACGAATCCCGTCCCATTCGTTCTCGTCGCGAAGGATCTCCACGGAAGCCTCGCATCGCACGGCAAGCTAGGGGATATCGCGCCGACGCTGCTGACGATCATGGAGCTGCCCATACCGGAACGCATGACCGGCAGGAATCTCTTTATGCCGTCATCCGCCCGCGGTTAAAATTCAGAAGAATCACAGCCTCCTCTACGTTGGCTATAAGGCTCGCGTGAGAGAGTACGTACATGGACGCTCACGACGTACTGCTCGTCACTCGAGCCTTAATCTACTTCGTTTTTGCCGGAACCGCGACCGTTGCAATCGCCGTTCTCGCGCATCTGGTCCCCTCCGTTGGCTAGCTATCGGTGCGGTAGCAGCCACTCGCGTCGACCGCAACGCGCCGATCTCCGACCACGATCGCCCGGATGCGGTGATCCCAGAACGAGAGAACGTGCACCGCCGCCGGGCGAAGGCGAGCGATAATCTCGCGAGCCCGCTGCGAAACCGCGACCGCGTCCTTGACCCAGCGTGGTTGATCGTGCGGTAAGAGCGTCGTCTCGAGCTCGGCCTCGGCGACGACCGGCACGACCGCTTCCGAGCGGCTCGCGTCAATTTGCAGCGGAAGCGCGGCACTCGGCTCGTCGAGCTCAATACGGCGCAACATGCGCTTGCCGCTTCAGTTTCTCGATCGCGCTCGTGTGCAGTTGCGACGCTCGCTGCGGGGAAATCGCGAGCCGGCGGCCTACCGCGCGGAGCGACGCTTCGTGAAAGTAGTGCAGCAGCAAGACCTGCCGGTGGCGCCGCGGCAGACCCGAGATCAGCGCGGCGAGTTCCGAGTGCGCAACCCGTCGCTCGACGATTCGCGCCGGATCGTCGCTCCAGTCGAAGGCGAGCGCTTCGCCGCGAGGCAGCGGCGCGTCGAGCGAGAGCGGCTGTCCCCAATGGGCCGCAGCGACCGCGCGGCTATAACCGGGACAGCGACGCTCCATCTCTTCCAGACCGGGCACGTCGCCGCGCTGCGCAGCGAGGGTGTACCGCTGATTCTCACCATCGCGAACGAGACGTCGCGACCGTTCGGAAACCGGGTCCATCCGGCGAACGCCGTTGAGCATGGCGCCGACGATCAGCCGGCGTGCATACTCTGAGAGTTGCGGACCGCGCAGCGGATCGAAGGAGTCAACGGCTCGGATAAGCCCGATCGAACCGTCGCCAACGAGATCGTCGACGTCGAGGCTCGGAACGAGCCGCTTGAGCCGGCGCGCCACTTTGCGGACGAGCGGGAGTAGCGTGCGCACCTGCTCGTCGCGCGGCGATTCCCCGTTCATCGGGTTCGTTCCAAGCTTGCCGCGACAAAAGCGGCGAAGCCGTTGCCATCGTGGCGCGCCATCTCGTTCGCGAGGAGATCGAGCTCGTAGTCGCCGAGCATTCCCGCGCCCGCGACCATCGGACGGAGGATCGGCGTTAGCAGCATCGCCTCGAAGAGCTCCCCCGCGCGCCGGGCCGTCACGCTATCCACGCTGCACCGGAGAATCCACACCTCTTCCGATGGGAAATCCAGACCGCCGACGAACGCGATGCATGCCGAAAATGCTACCATTTGTTTGTTACGCGATCGTGTGGTAGACGTTACGCATTATTGAAAGGAAAGCGCCCTATGGAAGACCCCTCGACTCGAGAGTTGGAGAGAACGTTTTCTGCGCTGAGCGCGGCCTGGAAGCGCGGCGACGGTGAAGAGTTCGCGCAGTGGTGCACCGACGACGTCGACTTTATCAATCTTCTCGGTATCCACGTAAAAGGGCGGCGAGCCGTCGCGGCGCTGCACGAGAAAATATTTCACGGCCCGTATGAAGGCAGCACCGTCAACTTTACGATCGAAAGCGTTCGAACGATCGCGCCGGATGTCGTGCTGGCCATCGTGCCATCACGCGTAGACGCGCCTTCAGGGCCCGTAAAGGGAATCGTCCTGAGCGTGGCAAGCGTCCTACTCGAGCGACACGGCGACCGATGGGAAGTGGCTAACTTTCACAACACGAGGCGCGAAGCAACTCAAAAGGATCACCTTTCGATAATGAGCAAGGCGGTCGAAGAGTAGCCGCGCTGTCAGCCGCGCTGCAAATTGTTGGCGATGCGGAGCATCTCATCTGCCGCCTGTACTCCCTTTGCGTTCGCTTCGTAGGCGCGCTGCGCGGTCAGGATCTGCATCATCGCGTCGATGATCGTGACGTTCGACTCTTCGAGCATCCCAAACCGCAGCTTCGGACCGTCGTCGCCGCCGGCTACGACGGTTCTCGGTCGCCCGGACGCTGCCGTTGCTTCGAAACTCGAACCGTCGCGCACGCGAAGCCGTTCCGGTGAGAGAAACTCGACGAGGTGAATTTGCCCGACGACGCGCTGGCCTTTTGCAAAGACCGCGTGCACGCTGCCGTCGGCTTCGACCGTGGCCGAGAGCGCATCGGTCGGGATTTTCACACCCGCAAGGCGTAGGTCGTGAGCGTTGCGCAACGTTCCGTCGGCAGCGCGCGAAAACTCGCCATCGCGAGTATAGTAATGCCTCCCGTGCGCGTCGAGTACCGTGAAGAAACCCGGACCGTCGATGGCGAGGTCGAACGGTCCGGGGCTTCGCGCCAGCTTCCCCTGCGCGAAGACGACGCGCGCACCGAGCGCAACGGTTCCGACGCCGCCTCCGCCCGGTGCGATCAGCTCGGCGAAGCTCTGAGCCGAGCCCTTGAAGCCAACGACTCCGGCGTTCGCCAGGTTATCGGCGATCGTTTCAAGATTGCGTTGCTGAGCCGACATCCCGCTGGCGGCGGCGAAGAGTGCACGATCCACAGTTCGAAACTCCTACGTGACGCGCGCGGCTTCGGCGGATTTTTGACGCGTCGAGTCGATCGCGCTGACCGTCTTTTGTGCGCTCTCGAAGGAACGCTCGGCGGCCAGCACGTCGATCATCTGGGCGATTGCATCGACGTTGCTCGACGGATCGGGGCCGCTGGACCGGTTGCCCCGCTCGCGGGCGATCGTGACGCCGAGGGCAGTCAGAAAGCCGCGCGCCGCTACGGGCCGGAAGCCTCTCGTCGAGACGTTCGCGAGGTTTTCGGTCGCAATTTCGAGCCGCGTTCGTGCCGCAACCATCGCACTTCCAGCCCATGCAGTGCCATCCACGGCCAAATGGTAGCGCGCACGTTTGGCCGAATCGTTTCCGAGCGATGAACGCAATGCGCGCTTTTCGGGCCGCGGCGCTTACGACGCTCTTCCTCGCCGCCTGCAGTTCGCCGGCGCCGAATCAGCGCGTCGACGACGCCGAGGTTACCGCACTCGCGCCGCTCAAACAGAAGTATTCCGACACCGTCATGGGCTTTGACGTCAAACCGCAGACGACGTTGATCGTCAGCCTCGATCTACAACACTATATCGATGCCGACGACGATACGGTCGCGGCGCTCAAGCGCGACGCCCTCGCCCGCTGGCGCGCGGTCTGGAGCGCGGCTCACCCGCACGCGCACGCGACGCTCCGCGTGCACTTCATCGACTTCATCGGCCGCAGCGTCGCGACCGAATCGACCAAAGTTTAGCGGAGAGCCTGGCGCCGGGCGACGACCGCCCAGACCCGGTGCGGAACCGCGATCGGATCGCCGGGAAAGTCTCGCCGGAGCAGCGCGGCAAGGTCGGCGTCGAAAGCCGAGACTGCATCCGGAGTCAGGCTCGCCGCGACGCCGGCGCTCGCGCGAATCCGTCCGCGCCACCCTTCGTGCGCGTACTCGACCGGCAGGTCGAACGAAAAACTCTCGATATCCGTGAAGCCCGCGGCGGCCGCATCGCTTAGCTCATAAGCGTGGATGCCGTTCCCGCCACCCAACTTCCATGCCGGATTGTGCCGCTCGATGAGGCGCTCCGTCGCGTCGACGACGTTACCCCGCACCGGAATCCAATCGAAATGCGCCAATAGTAAACGGCCGCCGGGCACGAGCACCCGATGGGCTTGCGCGGCGGCGCGTGCGCGATCGAACCAATGCCAGCACTGGCCGGCGCAGACGACGTCGAAGCTCGCCTCGCCAAACGGCAGTTCTTCGGCAAGCGCCTCAATGTAACGAACTTCCACGCCGGCCACTGCGTCGAGTTCGCGTGCGCGCTCGAGCAGCGCCGCCGATCGGTCCAATCCGAGCGCGCTGCATCCGCGCCGCGCGAAACCGCGTGCCAGCGATCCGGTGCCCGTGCCGAGATCGAGCACGCGATCGCCTCGACGTACCGCATTCATCGCGAAGACGCGCTCGAAGAACGCGTCAGGAAAGCCGGCGCGATGGCGACCGTAATCGGCAGCCGTTCTGCCGAAATCGACGTTCAACGCTACAGTCTTGCGATCACGGCGGCGGCGAACGCGTCGGTAGAGAGTGGTGCCGACGAACCGCCGGAAAGTTCTGCGGTGCGCAACCCGTCGGCATAAGTCCGCTCGACCGCGCGTTCGATGCGTTCGGCATTCCGCACGTCGTCGAGCGAGTGGCGCAGCAGCATCGCCGCCGACAGAATCGACGCCGTGGGATTGGCTACGTTCGCTCCCGCGAGCGCCGGTGCCGTTCCACCGATGGGCTCGTAGAGTCCGAACTGGCGCCCGGGAACTCCGCGGGATCCTAAGCTTGCGCTCGGGAGCGTCCCGATCGATCCGGTGAGTATCGCCGCCTCGTCGGAGAGTATGTCGCCGAACATATTCTCGGTGACGATGACGTCGAAATCGCCCGGACGCGCGACGAGCTGCATCGCGGCGTTATCGACGAGCAAATGGTCCACCTGGACCGCCGGATACTCGCTCGCGAGAGCGTTGACGACGCGCCGCCAGAGCCGCGACGTCTCGAGAATGTTCTGCTTGTCCACGGAGGTGAGGCGCTTGCGGCGCGCACGCGCGAGCTCGAAGGCAATTCGCGCGATCCGTTCGATCTCCGGTACGCGATAAATCATCGTGTCGACGGCCTCCTCGACGCCATTGACGCTGCGCAGTTCCTTCGGGCGTCCGTAATAGATACCACCGGTGAGCTCGCGGACCACGAGCAGATCGAGCCCGCGAACGATCTCCGGCTTGAGGGGCGAAGCATCCTCGAGTCCGGGAAAGACGCGCACCGGGCGAAGATTCGCATAGAGTTCGTAGTCACGCCGCAACAGAAAGAGGGCGTACTCGGGCCGCTCCGGTAACGGCTTTCCGTCGTATTGCGGAAGTCCGACGCTGCCGAAGAGGATCGCGTCGCTAGCATCGCAGAGCGAGCGCGTGTCCTCGGGGAGCGCCGCCATGCCGGCCGCGAGCGCGGCACCGCCTACAAGCGCTTCGCGCGCCTCGACGTCGGGGCGCACGAGGCGCAGCACCTCAACGGCGGCGTGAGTTACCTCGGGACCGATGCCGTCCCCGGGCAGGACGGCGATCAATAGACGGTTATGCGGGTCGTGTCGTCCTTGCGCTCTTTCGGCGGCTCAGGTTCGGGCGGCGGTTCGGCGCTCTGCGGCGCGCCGTTCAGCGCGCCGGAGTCGACTCGTTCGAGCAACGCGAGATGCGTCATGAGCAAACTGCGCAGCTCGCTGCGCGCCTTCTCCACCGCTTCGACGGTGCGCTGGTGCTCGCGCCGAACGTCGGAGATGGCGTCGTTGTAGCCGGCGATCTCTTTTTCGCCCGCCAGCCGCGCCTTCTCGCGAATTAGGTCGGCCTCTTTGTGCGCGGAGGCTTTGACCTCGTCGGCGGTGCGCTGGGCGAGCACGAGCGTGTTCTGGAGCGACTCTTCCATCGCTTTGAAGTGGCTGATGCGTTCTTTGAGGTCGGCGATGTCCGCTTCGAGCGCGGCGCGCTGCTGTGCCTCGTCCTCGAGCGTCTCGATGACCTCGTCGAGGAAGCCGTCGACGTCGGAGCGGTCGTACCCCTGCAGAGCTTTCTTGAAGCTCTTGTGTTGAATGTCGACCGGTGTGATCTTCTGCATTGTTCGTATCCTACGGGCGGTTAGTCATGAAGTCGAAGGTGCCGTCGGCCATCATCGAGTCGCGCAGACCCGCGGCGTTGACGACGATTCCGGCGGGCACGACGAGATAGATCGACTCTGCGAGCTTCTGGATCTTGCCGTCGATCGTGTAGGCGACGCCGGACGTGAAATCCACCACGCGCTGCAACAGCGTCCTGTCGGCATTCTGCAAGTTGACGATTACGACCTGACGATTTCGCAACGCATCCGCGATTTCGACAACGTCCTGGTAGCTTCGTGGTGAGAAAACGCTTACTTGATTTCCGCCGCGGCGGGCCGCGGCCGAGAGCGGCACGACGCGATTCGACGTCTCTTCCTCGTAAAAGTCGTCCTCCTCGTCGCGGATCGAAAAGAACGAACCGATCTTACTGAACATACTCACAGCGCAACCTCCCTTCGACTCGACTCAGGATCGCGAACCAAAGAGCGCCTCGCCGATGCGCACCATCGTGGAACCCGCCTGCACCGCTTCACGCCAATCGCCCGACATTCCGATTGAGAGCGTACTTCCACCTATGCGGGCCAACGTCATGGCTGCAAGCTCGAATGCGCGCAAGATCGCATCGCGGTCGGCGGCGAGCGGACCGATTGCCATGATACCGTCGAGGCGCAGGCCCGCCTGGCCGCGCAGCGCCTCGGCGAGCCGCTCGGCCTCTTTCGGAGCGCAACCGAAACGCTCGACCGGCGAGACGTTGAGTTGCAGCAGCACCGGCAGCTCCTTTCGGGCCTCGATGGCGGCTTTCGAGAGTGCCGCGCCGGCCTGCAGGCGGTCGACGCTCTGCACCACGTCAAAAGCGGCCACGATCGCCCTGGCTTTGTTGGTTTGCAGGTGGCCGACGAAGTGCTTGCGCACCGGCGGTAGCGCCGAAAACCTCCGCACTGCCTCTTGCAGGTAGTTCTCGCCCACGTCGGTCAACCCCGACGCGATCGCCGCGGCGACCCGCTCGGCCGGCTGGCCTTTGGCTATGCCGACAAGGGCGATGCTCCCTGGATCGCGGCCGCAGCGGCGGGCCTCTTCGTCGATCTCGCGGCGGAGCGCCCGATATCGTTCGGCGACCTTCGCGTTTCCTTCGTATGCGGTCAGGACGAGCCGCGCGCCGGCTGAACCTTCGCCGGGCCGACCTCGGTTCGCGAGCCCGGACGCATCGCGCAAAAGACCACCCCGATGACGCCGATGACGATCATCGGCAACGCGTAGAGCTGGCCGCCGGTGAGGCCCATCCACGTGAAATCGGCGTGCCGCCACATTTCGGCGATCGACCGAGTGACGCCGTAGAGCGTGAACCACGTCCACGCGACGACGCCGTCTTTGGGCTTGAACCGATTGAGAATTAGGAGCACCGGCAATACGAGAATATCGAGCACGGCTTCGTAGATCTGCGAGGGATGGCGATACAGGTTGACGCCGTTGACAAGCGGCGCCGTCGGAAAAACGAGGCACCACGGCCGATCGGGCTGGCAAGGGTCGCCCCAGAGCTCGTCGTTAATGAAGTTCACGATGCGCACGAGGGTGATGCCGATCGGCAGCATCATCACGACCTCATCGCCGAGTACCGTGTACTTTAGCCCCGGATGTTTGCGTACGAAAAGCCAGATTGCGATGAGCACGCCGACCAATCCACCGTGAAACGCCATGCCGCCGTTCCAGACGGCGACGAAGTTGACCGGGTTGCTCAAATAGGACGAAGCGTCGTGCCGGCTGATGATGTCGTTGATGACGAAGAACGTTCGTCCGCCGACGAGCACGCCGACCAGCGCATAAAA
Organism: Candidatus Cybelea sp.; assembly: GCA_036269355.1. Classification (GTDB taxonomy): domain Bacteria; phylum Vulcanimicrobiota; class Vulcanimicrobiia; order Vulcanimicrobiales; family Vulcanimicrobiaceae; genus Cybelea. The sequence continues at coordinate 33,780 of DATASC010000024.1, forward strand.
GAGAAAATCCTGAATCTGCTCGCGAGTTAGTCCGAGACGCCGCCGTCCGGCCGGACGGGCCATCCAAAGGTAGACGCACAGGAAAGCGACGAGATAGGCTATCCCGTACCAGTGAATCCCGAAGCGGCCCAGATGGATCGCGACTGGGTCGATGTTTGTCGGATAGGTAAACCAGTGCTGCATTACAAACCAATATCGGCGCATGACCGCGACGACGCATATTACCGCCGGCATCGCCTTCCTTGCGGGCCTCGTTTCCTTCGTATCGCCGTGCGTCCTCCCGCTCGTCCCTGCGTATCTCTCGTTGCTGACGGGGGAGAGCGTCGAGAATCTCCAGGCTGAGGCGACAGCGCGAGCGCGAGTTCAAACGCTCGCGCATGCCGTCGCGTTCGTCATCGGTTTCAGCGTTATTTTTATCGCCCTCGGCCTGAGCGCCAGCGCGATCGGCGGGACGCTCGCTGCGAACCGCGTGCTCGTAACGCAGATCGGCGGCACGATCGTCGTGGTGCTGGGCCTGCACATGATGGGGATGATCCGGATTCCGTGGCTCATGATGGACTCTCGCCTCCATCTCACCCGCGACCGCGCCACGTTCTGGACCTCCGGGATCGTCGGAATGGCCTTTGCGGCCGGCTGGTCGCCCTGTATCGGCCCGATCCTTGCGGGAATTTTGGCGATTGCGTCGCAGCAGCATAGCGCGCAAGCCGCGCTCTTGCTGTCGTTCTACTGCCTCGGTCTCGCGGTGCCGTTTTTGATCACCGCCGGCGCCGTGGGGGCCATACTGCCCCTCCTACGCCGCATTCGGCCGTCGCTGCGAGCGATCGAGTTTGGCGCGGGTGCATTTCTCATCGTCGTCGGATTGGTGCTTGTCAACGATGCCTTCCTCAACGTCGCCGGATGGTTCTATCAATTTGTCCCGCAACCGAAACTCTAACCTAGTCAACACCCTCGTCATCGCGGGCGTCGCGGTATTGGTCCTTTGGGCCGATCAGGTGACGAAACGCATGATCGTAGGGCTGTCACATTCCGGCTTCTTTGCCGACAGATGCGGCGACCATTTCGGTCACCAGGTTATTGCGAATTTGCTCTGCTGGACCTACGAGCATAACGTTCACGGCGCATTCGGCCTCTTCGGCAACAACGCGGTGCTGCTCATCGCGATGGCCATCGTCGTGCTGGTACTCTTCTGGTACAGCTTCCGCGATGCCTCGGCGCGCTCGATGACCGTCCGCATCGCCTTCGGCATGATCGTCGGTGGTGCGATCGGCAACATTGTCGACCGTCTTCACTACGGATACGTCATCGACTTCATCGATTTTTGGCGCATTTGGCCGAATATTTTTAATGTAGGCGATTCGTGCATCACCGTCGGCGTCGGGTTGCTCTTGCTATCGAGCCTTGTTACACGTCGTCACCGCTGACGAAGCGGGAACGCGCACCGACGTCCTCGTCGCCTCGCTCTCGGGCGCATCGCGAACGCAAGCGGCGCTGCATGCTAAACGCGGCGAGGTATTCGTAAACGGCATAGCCGCGAAGCCGAGCACACTGCTCGAATCGGGCGACACCCTCGAGTTCGACGTGCGCCAGCCGCCCGCGCTCGTCGCGCATCCGGAAAAAATCGCGCTCGCGATCGCCTACGAGGACGACGACGTACTGGTCATCGACAAGCCCGCCGGCATGGTGACGCATCCCGCGCACGGGGCGACGAGCGGAACGCTCGTTAACGCCGTCCTCGCGCACGTGAACGAGAGTCTGCCGGGCGACGCGCTCCGTGCCGGCCTCGTGCATCGTCTCGATCGGGATACCTCCGGGTTGCTCGTCATTGCCAAGAATGACGAGAGCCTGCGCAAGTTAGGCGCTGCGATGAAAAACCGCCGCATCGAACGCGAATATCTCGGACTCGTCTGCGGCGTGCCCGCTCATCCGCTTGGCACCATCGAAGGCCCAATCGGACGCGACCCGCGCAATCGCTTGAAGTACGCGATCGTTGGCGACGGCAAACCCGCTACCACCCACTACGAGATTCGCGAAGCTTTCGCCAAACACGCCGAGCTGCTCTTTCGCCTTGAAACGGGCCGCACGCATCAGATTCGAGTGCATCTCGCCGCCGCCGGCTACCCAATTCTCAATGACCCAGTCTATGGGAAGAGAGAACCGCGTTTCGATCTTCCCGGACAAGCGCTGCACGCTTGGCGTCTCGCGTTCCGCCATCCCCGGACGCGGGAATCGCTGTCGTTCGAAGCCCCGCCTCCGCCCGCATACATCGAAGCCAAAGCGTTGGTTTCGCAGTGACCGGCGGCTGTGCTGCGCAACCGCGGTGTCATCCTGAGCGAGCCGAAGGGCGAAGAGCAACCCCGACCTTAAACGGTGCTTGCGAGCATCGCGGAGAAGTTGGATTTGTGCGACCCGACGATCCGCTCTCAGACCCCGAGTTCCAGGCTCGCGCGCAACGACGTCGCGCCTCGGCTTGGGTGCGCGTCGTTCCGCGTAACGAAGCCGATCGCGACGACCCCGACGATCTTGCGTCCACGGCTTCCGAACGTCTGGCGCTGGTCGACGAGCTCACGTTCCTCTCTATCCGAGGCACACGTGGTGGAACTGAACAGCGACTTCAGCGATCTGTTGCGCGCGTTCTTAAACGCCGGGGTTGACTTTCTAGTCGTCGGCGCCCACGCATTGAGCGTTCACGATCGCCCACGTGCGACAAAGGACCTCGACGTATGGATCAGGCCGACGCCCGACAATGCTGCGCGTGCATGGCGTGCGCTGGCTGCGTTCGGAGCTCCACTCGACTTACTTACAGTCGAGGATTTAATAGACGAGGACACCGTCTACCAAATCGGTGTCGCTCCAATACGCATCGACGTGCTGACGTCAATTACCGGCGTCACGTTCGATGAAGCGTGGCCAAACCGAATCGAAGTCGAGCGCGACGGGATGGTCGTCCCCATTATCGGCGCCGAGGAATTTCTGAAAAATAAAGAAGCGACCGGGCGGGACCAAGACATCGTCGACGCAAGGCGCGTTCGCGAACGCCTCGAACACGACGTACCCTGACTCGCGAAGACATGTTTACGCTCTTAGCCCGCGACGGTAACGCGCGGCGCGGGCGGCTGCACTTAGCACACGGCGTAGTCGAGACGCCGTGTTTCATGCCGGTCGGCACTGCGGCGACCGTAAAGGGCCTCACGCCGGCCGACTTGCGCGAAGCACACGCGCAGATCGTGTTGTCGAACACGTACCATCTTTGGCTGCGCCCCGGTCTCGAGACTATAGAAAATGCAGGTGGACTCCATCGGTTCATGGCCTGGGATCGGCCGATTCTCACCGACTCGGGCGGCTTCCAAGTCTTCAGCCTCGAGAGCCGGCGGCGGCTCGACGACGACGGCGTTACCTTCGCCTCGCATCTCGACGGTAGCGAGCACCGGTTTACGCCGGAGAACGTCGTCGCGTTTCAGCGACGCATCGGCAGCGACGTCGCGATGGTACTCGACGTTTGCGTGAAGTTGCCGGCGACTCGCGAACAGCTCGAAGAAGCGGTGCGTTTGACGACGGCGTGGGCACGTCGCTCGGCCGAGGTTTCCTCGCGCGAAGGAACGCAACTCTTTGCCATCGTGCAAGGTGGACTCGACCGGGGACTGCGCGAGCGCAGCGCGCGCGAGCTCCTCGAGCTCGACTTTCCCGGTTTCGCGATCGGCGGTCTTTCGGTTGGGGAGACGCGGGAGGAGATGTACGGCACCGCGCGCTTCACGGCCGAACTGCTTCCCGAATCGAAACCGCGGTACCTGATGGGTGTCGGGACGGCACGCGACCTAATCGCGGCAATCGACGGCGGCGTCGATCTCTTCGATTCCGTTTATCCGACGCGCTGCGGGCGCAACGGCCGCGCGATGACGCACGACGGCGAGCTCAATCTCTTCAATGCCGCCTTCGTGCGCGATGTCTCACCGCTTGACCCGCAGTGCGACTGCTCGACCTGTACGTTCTACTCGCGTGCATATCTCGCGCACCTCTTTCGCTCGAAGGAGATGCTCGGACCGCGTCTGCTCTCGTACCACAACGTCTACTTCCTCAACGCACTGATGCGCCAGGCTCGCGCCGCAATCGAGACGGGCAAATGGCGCGAGTTTAGAGCGCTATAGTTGCGAAACGACTTGCGCGCAATCGGCGCAGATCTCGGGATGCGCCGGGTCGGTTCCAAGCTCGCGGAACTTCCAGCAGCGCGCGCACTTCGCGCCGGCGGCCGGGGAGAGTTCGAATGCGACGACGCCGTCATTCGATTCGTCGCCCGCGCCGTTCTGTACGAGCTCGAGCTGCGAAACGACGAGCGCTTCGCGAAGATTGTCGCCGAGCGGTGCGAGACGTTTGTATGCCGCGGGCGTGACCGCAAGGCGGAGTTGCGCCTCGAAGTCGCGCGGCGAGGCGACCGCGGCCACACGCGCGCGCAACGCCCGCAACTGCTGCCAGAGCCGTATGTCGCCCTCGGCCGAGGCGCCGCGGTGGCGCCCCGCGTCAAACGAGGTGTCGAAGATGCTCTCCGCATCGCCACGCAGCGCACGCGGTACCGCCTGCCACGCTTCTTCAGCGGTAAACGAGAGCACGGGCGCAAGAGCGGTGAGGAAGCGCGTGAGGACGTACAGAAGCGCCGACTGCGCGCTGCGACGGCGCGGATCGTTCGCGGCGCGCGAATAAAGCGGATCCTTGAGCGCATCGAAGTATAAGCTCGATATCGAACTCTCAAACTCGACGATGCGAAGATATGCGTCGTGAATCTGGCACTCGTCGTACGCGCTTTTGACGCTCGCCACGAACGCATCCGCAACGGTGCAGGAAAGCCGGTCGATCGGCTCCATCGCATCGCGCTGCAGCACGTCGCTCGGCGTGAGATCGTCGAGATTTGAGATCATGAAGCGCATGCGGTTGCGCAGATTGCGATAAACGCGCCCGACCTGCTCGACGACGTTGGGTCCGAAGCGCACGTCGTCGATCGGCTCGACGGATGCAGCCCAGAGCCGCAACACGTCGGCGCCCCAACGGTCCATCGCCTCAATCGCGTCGATGCCGTTTCCGAGCGACTTCGACATCGTGCGTCCCTGCTCGTCGTTGACCCAGCCATTCTTGAGCACGCGACGGTACGGCGCGCGCCCCTTGATCGCCACTCCGGTAATGAGCGAGCTGCGAAACCAGCCGCGAAACTGATCGGCACCTTCGAGCACGAGATCGGAGGGCCAGGGCATTCCGTCGCGACCGAGCACCGCGAGATGCGTCACCCCCGATTCGAACCAGATGTCGACGATGTTCTTCTCCTTCTCGAAGCGCGTGCCATGACACTTAGGACAGGTGAAACCCGGCGGGAGGTACCGCTCGACCGGATCGCTCCACCACGAGCTCGCACCGGCTTCGCCGAATCGTTTCGCCGCGAGACGCGCTACGCGTGCGTCGAGAATCGCCTCGCCGCAATCGAGGCAGACCAGCGACGGGATTGGCGTTCCCCAAGTTCGCTGGCGCGACAGACACCACTCGGGATGGGTCTCGATCATTTGGCGCTGTCGCTCGCGCCCCCACTCGGGCGTGTAATTAACTTCATCAATAGCGTCGATCGCGCGCTGGCGCAGCAAGTTTTGATCCATCGCCATGAACCACTGCGCGGTCGCGCGGAAGATCACCGGGTTGTGGCAGCGCCAGCAGTGCGGATAAGAGTGTTCGTAGTCCTCGACGCTCCAGAGCGCGCCGCTGCGCTCGAGATCCTCGACGATCTTCGCATTCGCTTCGAATATCGGCATACCGGCATACGGGCCCGCCTCGGCCGTAAAGCGGCCTGCGGCGTCGACCGGATTGATCACCGGCAGCCCGTACTTCATGCCGGTCTCGAAGTCGTCGGCGCCGTGCCCCGGGGCCGTGTGGACCGCACCGGTTCCGGTTTCGAGATCGACGTAATCGGCGAGCACGACGACGGAGTCGCGATCCATGAATGGATGGCGCACGGCCAGATCGTCGAGCTGCGCGCCCGTCGCGCGCCCGATCTGCATCGCCTGCGCGAAGCGTTCGCCGAGCGCGCGCTGCGCCAGGGCCTCGGCAACGATCAGCGCTTCGTCGCCTATGCGATACAAACCGTACGCGGCATCGGCGCGCAGCGCGATAGCGGCATTCGCGGGCAGCGTCCACGGCGTCGTCGTCCAGATGAGAAATGAAACGGTGCCGTCGAACGAGAGTGCGTTCATCGCATTAAGGATTCGCGCGCGCTGCTCGGGCGCGGCGCTGAAGCGCACGAAAACGGAGGGCGATACGCGCGGCTCGTACTCGATCTCCGCCTCCGCCAGCGCGGTCTCGTCGTAAACGCACCACAGGGTCGAGCGGAGTCCCTTATAGATCTGTTGCCGCTCGGCCAGATCCGCGATCGCGTCGACGATCGTCGCCTCGAAGGACGGATCGATCGAGCGGTACGGATGGTCGAAATAGCCGAAGTTTCCCATCCGTACGCGCTGATCGCGCTGGCGGTCGAGCCAGAAGAGGGCGCGCTCCCGGCATTGCTCGCGGAGCTCGAGCGGATCGATCGTGTGAAAATCCTTGACGCCCAAATGTTTGAGCGTCTCGTACTCGATCGGCAATCCGTGCATGTCCCAGCCCGGAACGAACTTCGCGTACTTGCCGTCGAGCAATGCGATCTTCACGAAGACGTCCTTGAGGACCATGTTGAGGAAGTGCCCCATGTGAAGCTCGCCGTTGGCGTACGGCGGTCCGTCGTGGAGAATCCAGGGACCGTTGGCGGCATTGCGTTCCAACCGGCGCTCGTACGTGCCGTGCTCGTTCCACCATGCCAATCGCTGCGGTTCGCGCTTGGGCAGCTCGGCCTTCATCGGGAAGTCCGTCTTGGGCAGGTTGAGCGTCTCGCGATAATTCATCGTTTCGATTAACTTAAGAGTTCGCCGAGGACGTCGAAGTTGCGCTCCGCCGCCGCAACGACGGCTTCGCGGCGCTCTGCCAGATGCGCGGCCAGCGCGTCGCGCTCGTTCACGAGACGATCGACCAGCGCGTCAACGGTGGCGTCGGCGGGACGCGGATCGCCCGCCTTCCAAAGCGGTTCGAGCGGATACTCCAAGTCTTCGCAGAGCGAGGAGACCTTCGGGTCGTACGCGACGGCGAGAAACGGAACCGCGTAGCGTGCCGCAAGCACGAGTGAGTGCAGACGCATTCCCACCACGACGCGCGCACCACGGAGGATCGAGGCCGCCTTGGGTAACGCGCACTCCGGTAATAGCACGGGATTCGACGCGCACGCGCGGATGACGTCGGTCGACGCTGCGGCGTCGGCTGCGCCGCCGAGCGGCAGAAAGGCCGAGCGAATCTGATGCCGCTGCGCCAGCCGATCGACTACCCGCGCCAGCGTCGGCGGAATCTCGCGAAACGCGGCGATCTTACGGACGCTCGTCACGGCGTAGGCACCGCTTTCGGGACCGAGACCCTCCGCGGATAGATCGGCGTCGACTTCGGGCGCGTCGTAGAGAAAGACGGGATCGGCGCTGCGTTCGACCGGAGTTTTCGGCAGCAGCTCCTGCAAAAGCCGGCGGGAGCGCTCGTCGCGCACGGTCGCGCGATCGAGACCTTTGCAGAACTGGCGGACGACGAGGCGCCCCCAGCGATCGAGCGGTCCGATCGACTGCGCGAAGACCATCGTCTTACGCCGCGCGCGGGTGGCTTCGCGAAGGATGCCGGCATAGTAGAGGAGACTGCGCAGGCTCGTGGCGTTCTGCAGCAATCCGCCGCCGCCGGAGAGGACGACGTCGGCGCGGCGGATCGCCGCGCGAATCGCGCGCCAATCCCAGCGCGGCGTCGACTCGACCGCGTGGAGGCGCGCCGTCGCCGCGGGCGTCGCCGAAAGCACGTCGAGCTGCACCGCAGGGAATCGGCGGCGCAGCCGGTCGACGATCACTTCGAGCAGCGCTTCGTCGCCGAGATTTCCGAATCCGTAGTAACCGGAGAGCAGCACGCGCGCCATCACGCCGGTGCCGGCACGATCCGGCGGTATATCCAGATGACGATTCCACCGACGATCGCGCCGATGATGAGTCCGAAGACGATACGCAGCACGGAGATCTCGATTGGCGTATGCAGGTGCGAGAAGGTATCGATGACGTCGCCCACGCCAACGCCGATGCCAAGCGCGATCAGCCATCCGACCACGCGGCGATGCCGCGGCAAGAGCGCCGGCAGCAGCATCATGCAGGGAAATCCGATCAAGAACTCCTTAAAGCGCGGCCGCACGCTCAGAACGTGCGTCAGCGCGTGCCGCAGCGCGAGCTCGAAGGCCGAGGGAGCGACGTCGCTGTCGTTACCGCTGCGAACGATCATGAGCGCACCGAGCGCGACGATCGCGCCGCCGGCGAGCAGCTGATAGATGAGCACCGGCGAGAGGAAGACGTCGCGCGGCCGCTGCACGCTGCCGAAGCGCCGGTCGAAAAGATAGAGCGCGAGCGCGATGAGCGGGGGCAACGCGAGGATCAACCTCACGCCGCGAAAGCGTTCGATCTCCTCCATCGTCAGCGGCGAGCTCAGTACGCCGACGACGACGAGCGCACCGAGCAGCGCGACGCCCGTCGCGGCGAGCGTCCAGCCGAAACTGCGCAGGAACTGCGTGCCGTCGCCGCGCGCCGGGCTCTCGTTCCACGCCGGAATCAATACGAGCAGCGCCGCCGTCGCGAAAAGCAGCGCGCCGGAGAGTGCGAAGACCGAGCGGACGAACTCGTCATGATGGCTGACGAGACCCACGCCGTAGAGCAGAATCGTGAGCGCGTACGCTGCAACGGCAATGCCGCGGCGATACCACCCGAAGAACTCGAGCAGTAACACGAGGATCGACGGAACGGCGAGCGCCACCAGCCCGACGAGCACGCGATTGTTCCCATGGTACTCGGGAATCGGGGTGGCGCGTCCGAGGCGAAATCCGGAGGCCCGCAGCTCGTCCGCGATCGCCTTGACCATCTCGACGTTCGTTGCCTCGATCGAAAGCTTGCCGTCTTGGTGGGTCCACGGGCGAAGATAGACCACGCGCACGTTGCGCTCGCGCACGCCGAGCACGTACCGGGCTACGGCTTCGTCGAGCTTGATCTTGTCGAGCTCGGTCTTCGCGATTGCTTGAACGCGAACGGTGCGGCCGGGGATCAGGCGCGCGAGCGTATCGTTGCCCTTCTGCACTTGGCTCGCGTCGTACGTCTCGATCGAGCCGAAGTTGAAGATGTGGCGTTTGAATGCCGCCGCGGTGTCTTCCAAGTGATCGGGGTAGCCGAGTACCTGATTGCCCAGCCCGAAAAAGATGACGGTCGAGACTTTGGGATCGTAGCGCAGGACGTCGTCGAACATCGCGTCGATCTGCGGCGCCGCGGCGCGCTCGTCGTTTTGAAATCGCGGAACGACGAGCAAGGCAAGCCGCCGCGCGAGAGCGATCTGATCGGTCGGAATGCCGAGAGCGGTGGCGTTGAAATAGTCGATCTGCGTGCGCAGTTCCAATAACCACGGCTTTACCGGACGCAAGACGCGAACCGTCGAGCGAGCGTAGTGCAGCGCGAGTTGGGTGCGATACCGCCGGTAGGTCGCCGCGTCGGAGACGAGCAGGTAGACGGCGCCGTCGTGGATGCGCCCGCTCGTCACCATTTGGGCGAGGAGAGGATCCCGAATCGGCGTGACGCGGGCCTGATTCATGAGTGCCGCTCCGGTCGTCGCGTACGCCTTGCCATTGTCGCCGACATTCGTACCTAGCTCTTCGGTGAGCGCGAGCGAAGTTAATCCGGCGCGCCGCAGCGCAATCAGAAAGGCCGCGGGGTTATAGTCGTACGAGCGCGCAAGTGCGTCGAAATCGGTGAAATCCATCGCCAGCTCGACGCGGCGCGCGTGCGACTCGGTGCGAACGCGAAAGAACGCGACCAGCAGCGATGCGAGCAGGGCGACGAGCAAAATGACGGCGGCGTAGCGCGTTCGTGGAGTAATAAAGGTCACGAAGCGCCCCTCATTCGACCGATGCGAGCTTTTTTCTGCTCGACGCCTGCTGAAGTTGCGCCGCATCACAGAAGGGCTCGCCATAGGCGAGCCCCCCTGCCGTCGCGTACGCGAGGCTGCCCTTATTTTTCGGGGCCACGCGTACCGGGTGTGGGCGACGCTTTCTTCGTTTCACACGCGGCGCTCGCCGTCCACCATCGAACGCCGGGCCGTCCCGGTTCAACGGTGCCCAGTGATCCCCTCCAGTGGGACTTAGCGACGCCAAACCGGTCGGCGCCGTTCGAGAAATGCGGTAATGCCTTCGGTCGCATCGGGTTCCATCGCGTTCGACGTCATCACCGTTTTGGTGTACTCGTACGCGTCTGCCTGGCCGAGGTCGATCTGCTTATAAAACGCTGCCTTGCCGATGCCGACGACGCCCCGGCTGGACTCGGCGATCTTTCGCGCGAGCGCAACCGCTTCGTCGTGAAGGCGCTCCGGAGGGACGACGCGGTTGACGAGGCCCCAGGCCAATGCGGTCTGCGCGTCGATCGGTTCTCCCGTCAGCAGCATCTCCATCGCACGCTTGCGGCCAATCGCTCGCGTCAGGGCGACCATCGGCGTGCTGCAGAACAATCCGATCCGCACGCCGGGCGTCGCAAAAGTCGCTTCGCTCGAAGCGACCGCAAGATCGCAGGCGGCGACGAGCTGACAGCCCGCTGCCGTCGCCATCTTTGCGACCTCCGCGATTACCGGCTGGGGAATGGACCCGATGCGCGTCATGAGCTTCACGCAGGCGTCAAAGATCGCGGCATAGGTTTCGGCATCGCGGCCGACGAGCTCGCGCAGGTCGTGTCCGGCGGAAAAAACGGGGCCCTCGCCGCGCAGGATCACCGCCCGGACCTCCCGGTCGTCCGCGACGGCGGCGAGCGCGCCGTCAAGCGCGCGCATCATCTCGAGCGAGAGCGCGTTGCGCTTCTCCGGCCGGCTCATCGTGAGAAGTGCGATCTCGCCCTCGCGGGCCGTTGTAACGTGTGCGGACTCGGAGACGGTGTTCATAAGGGAATCTTAGCCCCAGCGGGCGGCGATGCCCCCATGTTTCCCCGCGTTACGGCGCGGTGACGATATCGGGCTTGATCTGCGCGAAGAGCTGGCCGATCTGGTCGCGCAGCGGCTGCGGAATCTGGAACTTATCTTCGGTCTGAGCGAAGTCGGCGATCGCGGCGTTCCACTGATCTTCGGTGATGTTCAAGCCGGCGTGCGCCGTCTTCATGTCGCGTCCCATGTAAACACACGGACCGCCGCTTTTCGCACAGAGAAACTCGACGAAGCGCTGGCGCAGCAACGCCTTGTGCTCGTCGTTGAGACCGACGAAGAATTTCGCAAGCTTCGGATCGGCCACGAGGCGCCCGATCAGGTCGTCCGTAACGGCCGCGAGCGCATCGTAGCCGCCGAGTTGCAAGTACAGCGTCGTCGGTGGTGTGGGGCCCGGAGACTCTTGTGCGCGAGCGGTGCTCCAACCGCCTGCGGCGAGCGTGGTCGCCAGTCCGAAGACACCAAGCGCAAAAAACCACTTTTTCATTGGCAGACTCTCCTCTCCAAAGGTAGCAACCTCGGGATTATCCGCTGAGAGAGGAGGCGGTTCCTTGCTATTCGTAATCCGGTGCGACGTATTGGTTGGGTAACGATCCCATGAAAAACTTTGGCGGATAAGGTGCGGCGATCGCAACGAACTTTCGCGGCTTCTGAGCGAAGTCGAAGCAATCGACTGCCGGTGACGCGGCTCGCGCATCGGCCGCCGAGAGCTGGCCGAGACCGAAAAGATTTTCGGCGAAGCGAAGGACGCTCGCCGTCTCGTAGGGCGTATGCGAAACGTAATCTTTTTTCGCGTACGGCGAGATCATCAGCAGCGGTACGCGAAAGCCCAGGCCGTCGTAATCTTTATGCGGCGCCGGAACGTGATCGTAGAGACCGCCCCAATCGTCCCAAATGACAAAGATCGCCGTCGAATCCCAAAACTTGCTTTCGCCGATGGTGTTGACTAACGCCGCAACCCACGACGGACCGTACCCGCCGCCGCAGTTGGCGTGATCGGAGTCGTCGCATACGGGCGTAATCCAGGTAAAATCGGCGAGCTTGCCGGCACGCACGTCCGTTATGAATTTCCAATTCGGAGCGATGACGTCTTTAGCCCAATCCGGACCGTTGTATATATGGTCGATCGCCTGGTAGGCCGACCACTCGCCGCCATCACCCTGCGTCCCGCCGTAGGTACCGGCATAGAAGCGCCACGGGAGTTTAGCCTTATCGAATTCGTCGCCGAGAGTTTCGTAGTTGAAGCAGGGCGCGGTCTGCGGTCCAGCTTTGCGCTCTTTGGTAATCGTAAAGACCTTTTCGGTGGTATCGCCGCAGCCCCAAATCGAGCCGCTCGGAAGATTTACCGTCGATCCCGCCTGTGCGGCAATGACGTACTGATGCGCGACGAAGCTCTCGTCGAGTTGCGATTGAAACGTTCGATCGCTCAGGACCCACTCGTGCGCCATGTCGAAATAGGGCTTCGTCTCCTTATGCGGCACGTACACGTACATCGGAAGCGCGATCCCGTGCGGACCGGGGCTGTGATGCTCTTCGTTAAAGCCGTTCATCCGGCAGTGCGTTCCCGGTGGATTTCCGGTACCGTTGCAGTCGGTGAACATTGCGGCGAGCGAGTGATCGAGAATATATACGTCAGAGAGCGAAACGGGTTTGAGCGCGATCGTCTTTCCGTGCGAATCCTTTCCGCTCGGCACCGTGTCCGCGTTGGGATAGCCTTGAAAAAGGTTGTCGAAGCTGCGGTTCTCTTGAACGATGAAGACGACGTGTTTGATTTTTCCTGCGCCCGTGGCATCGAGCGCTCGCAGCGCAGCGCCGCTTTGCATGTACGGAAGTACCGTGCCGCCCTGAGCTTGCCGGAGGGCGGCAGAGCACGATGCAAGCAGAAGGCCAAGCGCCCAGAGCGGTGCGCGGTTCATCGCGCCTCGGATCCCGTTCGCGACGGTTACTTTACCAGTGGAACGGTCCGGGCAGATGCGGCGTCAACCAAACGATGAGATCCCATTGAGTCGGGAACTCGAAGATCGTCGAAACGTAGTCGGCGCTCGGAACTCTGCCAATCTTTACGAGCGTGTCCGCCGACGGTTTCGTGATGCTCCCTCCGGCGTCCAGCCAGTCCTGGTTCCAGATCCATTGGTTGTAGATCATTTTGCCGTCGGGCATTTTCACGATGTAGTGAATATGCCCGTTGAACTCATACCATCGGCCCGGATTGATGCCCCAAACTTGCGGGCGCGGCTCGCCGTTCGGGCGCGGCACCGAAAAATCGGCGCCCATGAGATTTCCGTCCTTGTCGTACCAGAGCTGGCTCGGGTGCGTCGGATCGGCCGACCAGTGCATGTTGGCGTAGCTGATAGCGCCGGTCTCGTCGGCATTAACATACCGAACGTAGCCGGCCTTTTCCGCATCGGCCACATGGGGAAACCGCGCCATGAGGTCTTTCTGAGCCGACGCCACGAACTGCTGCTCCGCCGGCGAAGGGGGGCCCGAAAACGTTGGCTGCTCGTCGGCGCGCGCGGCCGCGCTTGCCAACGCACAAAGAGCCCCTAAGAGCAAAGCAGTCAGTCGAGCCTTCATCGGATACATCCTCCTCGTTCCGAGCGCTACAACGCTCGGGGCGGCGCTCGTGTGACTACTGCTTATTTGCCGGCAAGGAGCGCAGAACCCGTTTGATAACGCAACCGCCCCCTCGTTCGAATCGCGTACTTCATCGCCGGCCTCGCGCTCGGCTTGTTAGGCCTTAAGAATTTGCGGGGTGGCCCGAGAAATTGCTTGACGTGACGAATTAGTGGGTAGAGTGCGGCTAAGCGACGCACGAAAAAGCTAGGTAGTGAGGGCGCCCTGAGAACCGGGGCGCCCTTATTGTGTTAGCGCTTGCCTAATAATTAAACCCCCCTTTGGGTATTTGTCGGCTTCGGGACGCGGTTCTCGACGCAGAGCCGCAACCTTCGCAATCATCAACGCGTTGTTCGGAATACATTTGACGCCAATCAAAGCTCTCAGGAGTTGACAATGGACTTAAGAACAGAGTATCCGCGCAGCGTGCGTGAGCCGTGGCAAGGCGTGGTCCAGTTAGGACGCGCGATCGATAAGGGCAGGGCTAAGGCAAAGGGCGATATCGGTGATTATCATTATAACTGCCCGATGGACCAAGCGGTGTTCGGCTTCCTTGGAATCGACCACGAACAGCTTCTCGACGTGATTCGCAATGCAAAGAGCGATGCTGACGTCGCCGACTTCACGTCTCCCTTCGTGTCGAAGCATTCGTCTGCTGAAATCGAAAACTGGAACAAAGAGTGGCTCTCCCACGAGCCCGAGGGAGAGTCACGCGAGGCATTCTTGCGATTACGCAGCGAAATCGCCCCCGATCGCAGCGACGTCACCACCTGGCCCGATTTGCTCGACCTCGATGAGGGGCGCGAGGTTCCCGAGCGAGTCAAAGCTTAGGATATACGGCATAGCACAGCGCAAGCTAGCTTTAGCAAGGGAAAAGCGCCTCGATGGGAAGATCGGTGGCGCTTTTTTGTTAGCGGTCGCTTAACGACCCCAACATTTATCTTACTGAACTGAATATGGCCAAAACGGCAGTCCTTTGGTATTCAATTGGTGTCCGAAGGCAGTTGGAGAGGTAAGGCGATCACAAGCCGCTCGATCAGCAACGCTCGCAAACAGGGACGCTTAGTAACCTCAATCTTGTCTGAGGGCAAAGCAAGTGGCCTTCGATGACGCAAGAAGCGCTTCTCGTACTCCGGGTCGTGAGGACGGCTAGAACGACAGCCCCTGGCCGTCCTCCTCGCGCGCAGGCCGGAGCGATTAAAAGAGACCGGACGAACCCCCTTCGGTCATCCGGCCTCCTCTCATCTAACGTACTGGGCTTGATGTTGGATTGAGGCTACATTTTCATCTTGGACATTCCGTCTTTGTTGTGTAGGCCGTAGGAGCTGAAATAAAGGAAGAAGTTTGATTGCACGTCCGCGCTGGCTTGTTTGTTTTGCTGGGCCGCTTTCAGCTTTGCCAGCGAAGTAATTCCCGTCGTACCCTGGGCATTCGGCCATGCCTTCGGATCCTCGACAAGGACGATGACGAGCTTCCACCATTCGCGCGCTTGACTTATGGTATTGTCGGCCAATAAATGGTCGTGGTTTACCAGCGGAACGTAGAGGTTCGTTCCTTTTGGAATAAGGTTGAGTTGAGCTACAAGTGGGCCAAGGTTGATTTGCAACGGGTGCATGGTACACGTTCCGGGTTTGTCCGCGGGGGTGGGGCATTGGACGGAGACGCCCGGGTCCGGCTTGAAAGCGTCAGGCACAAAGCCGAAAAGCTTTTTTAGTGCCTTTCCTAGCGCTTTGGTGAACGCCGGCGTTTTCTTATCCGTTTCGAAGAACGGGACGAGAATGTAGAGGGAATCCGTATCTGCCAGCTTCTTACCGCTAGGCGAGAAAACGGAGGTAAAGCCAATGTCACATTCGGGCGAGGCAAATTGCTGCGGCGCCCGATCGGCAGGTTTCCCTATGGAGTCTAAATCGCTAAAGGGTCCCACCACGCAATCGAATTGCTCTTTATAGTTGAATAAGAGCAACTTGTCTGCTCCAAAACCTAGCGTTTCGTTACCGCGAAGCTTTGATGCCATCGGGCTAAAGCTGTTCTGATCGACGGTTGAGCCAAAGTCCGGTAGTGATGTCGGGTCGTAGGCGAACGACGACGAGGTGTTAGAGCTTGAATCTGCAGCGCCGCCGGGCAGTCCCAACGAACCCGTTTGTTGAGGCGAGCATGCGGCAAATATGCTCGCGGATACCAAAGCTAGAGTCATGGCTACGCGAACGCTTCTGGGATTTAGCTTCATGGTGCTCCTTATAAAGTCTGGGAGAATCTCTTATCAACGGTGTAGCGACCGTCTTGGATGGTGTTGCTGCAAAAAAAATTTCTAAAAGCTTTGCGTAATGAGGGCTCGCTAAGATGCTCACTAAGAAATCATCCGTATTACTGCTGCAACAAGAACAAACACCAGATTACGCGACGGTTGGGCGCTCGATCGCCAAAGCACGCGGCGTCTCCCAGAGCGCTCGGCAACTAAAATGCGAACCAAAGAAATGAGGCCGAAGTCGGCCTCAAAAACGCTTACGACGACATAACCAAATCCGAACCGATGAAATGCCTTAGGCAATTGCCTTTTGTCGCGCTTTGCTACGCGACCTAGGCGTAACCTCGCGGGCCACAATTAAGGCGATGTCTTCTGCTGCCTCTAAGTCATAGCGGGCCTGAAGGCCTAGCCAGAATTCCGCAGTAGTCCCAAGGTAACGAGCTAGTCGAATTGCGGTCTCAGGGGTGATCGAACGGCGGCCGTGTATGATTTCGCCAATTCGCGTAGGTGCCACACGGATTTCAGTCGCCAACCGATTCGGGGACAATTCCATCGGCTTAAGAAATTCCTCGCATAAGATCTCGCCCGGATGAATCGGATTAAGCTTGATACTCTTTTTTGTGGCACTCATTATTGAAACTTTCTACAAAAACATATTGGTGAAGGTTAGTGATAATCTGTGATCTCGGCTCTATGCGCGTGTCCGTTGCGCCAGACGAAGCAAATTCGGTATTGATCGTTGATTCGAATACTATGTTGACCTCTACGCTTACCTTTCAGAGGCTCTAAGCGGTTAGCCGGAGGAATCGCTAAATCCAATAATGAGGCGGCTGCGTTAAGCATGGCGAGCTTTCGCCTGGCCACACGTTCGATAGCCTGAAAAGCGGGCGCGATTGACCTCAGAAACTCTCACGGCGCAACAGTTTTGATGGTGGGCGATGACGGGCTCGAACCGCCGACATCCTCCTTGTAAGGGAGGCGCTCTCCCAGCTGAGCTAATCGCCCCGATCGATCGCGGCGCTCACCACGAAAAGTGGCGCCGGTTGGCAAGTTTGAACGTGACGTACGCCAGGGCCTTCGTCGCGAGTTCTAGGACAAACGGATCGTTGTTGTCGAGGTTGTCGCACCAGCGATGCGGATTATCCACACAGCCGCCGTTGAAGCTGGGGATCTTGCCCTCGTAGTTGCCAAGGAAGCCACCCCAGACTTTCTTCTCCCAAGGGTGCTTGCAGCAGTCCTGCTCCGTGAGAATCCCAGAGTTCGGGACGCCGACGAGACTAAACGCGAACGAGTCGGTGCCGTCGTTGCCGAAGCGCGCCACCCGGCCGATCACCCCGCCGCTTTGGAAGTAATCCTTGAAGTAATCGTTTCCGATCTTCGAGTCGGGCACGACGTTAGGCGGAAAACGCTTAACTTTCGTTGCGTGACCCGGATCGGCGATGAGAATATCGTAGTTCGGCGTCGCCGTCACGTCGGCATCGATATCGAAGACGATGTCGTGCAGCTGCGAGGGCGTCAAATGCGTGGTGTAATAGCGCGAGCCGAGCAGCCCGATCTCCTCTCCGCCGAACCAAATGTAACGCAGATGATTGACGGTGTGGGTCTTCGCCAGGTTCAGCGCAATCTCGAGAATCGAGGTCGAGCCCGACGCGTTGTCGAGCATACCCTCGCCGTAGATCGCATCCAAATGCGCGTCGATCGCAACGGTCCGCTGCGGATTCCCATACGGCGAGTCGGCGATGACGTTGTAATCGAGATCGCTTCGCGAATGCTTGCGAATCTCGATCCATACCGTCGGCGCGCGCCCGGAGCGATAGCGTTGCAGCAGTTCGAGGCCGACCGCCGGCGTCACCACGCCGATCACCGGAACACGGGCGGAATCGATCAGCCGCGCCTCATACGCACCGCGCTGCGGATCGCCGGCATAAAGAATCACCGCCGCTGCTCCCGCGGCCTCGGCGTTCTCCACTTGCGAATCGAAGTCGCAATCGCCGGCGCGCAGCAGCGCGACGCTGCCGCGAGCGAAGCCGGCGAAATCGTTCGGCGTGCAACCCGTAGCCGTGCCGGGCAGCGCCGCAACACGTGCCGAAAGCGTGCCGGCACCCGAGAGCCGCGCGACGTACCAATCGCGTTCGAGCGCGTAACTGCGATCGTCCGAGCGAAAAACGGGCACTCCCTCGACCTCGGACTTCTTATAAACGTACTGCTGAATGGTAACGGCGTAGCCTGCGTTGCGCATGAGCTGCGCCACGTAAGCAACCGACGCCGCGTAGCCCGCGGTCCCCGTGTCGCGATTCGGATGGCCTTGCGTTCCGGGATGCTGTTTGGCGATGCGCTGGAAGACGCTCAACCGCCGCCAAAGCGACGCCCGTTGGATACACTCCTCGAGCTTCGCCAGGGTGTCGTTGACGCGAGCCTCGCAACTTCTCGGTCCGAGCCCGTAGCCACCGTTTACCGTATCGAGCCCGGCCAAGGAAGGGGTTTGCTGCAAGCCTACGGGCTGACATGCGACGACGGCGCACAGAAGCGCATACGCCAGAAACCGCTTGTAGACGTTTAGCACGACGCAAGGACCGGGAACGTTGCAATGTGTACGCAGATCACGAAACGACCTTGAAGAAGCGATACCACGCCGTTTACACTAGCGACATCGAAAACGTGGCGCTGGCACGTCGAGCGATTGCTCACTTTGCCACCGAGTGCGGATTCTCCGAGGGAGCCGTTTCGGACATTCGGCTTGCCGCCGGCGAGGCGCTCAGTAACGCGGTCGAACATGGATGCGAAACACGCGACCGAAACTTTTCCGTCGACTGCGACTTCGACGGCGAGGAGCTCGCGATCGTGGTTGGAGACAGCGGACATGGCTTTCCAGAACCTTCGCACTCCGCGAGCATCGAACCGGACGCTCGAGGACGCGGCTTCGGCATCTTCTTGATGCGCCGGTTGATGGACGAAGTCTCCTTCGGCCGCAACGGGACCGTCGTACGCCTCGTCCGCCGGCATTCCTAACCCAGCTCTAGGTCTTATTCGTCGCGATCTTTTTCTGCAGCAGCGCGATGGCGGCGCGCAGTTGTGCGTCGGTTGCGACGTCGCCGAACCGGGCATCGTGGTTCTCGTCGACGCGTACGTCCGGATCGATTCCACGCAGATTGATGTCGCGCTTGCTCGGCGTGAGATAGTGCGCGGTCGTAATCTTGATTGCCGCGCCGTCAGGCAGCGGCGTCAGCGTCTGCATCACGCCTTTTCCGAACGTCTTCGCACCGACGAGCATCCCGATACCGTCGTCCTGTAACGCGCCCGCGGTGATCTCCGACGCCGACGCGGTGTACTGATTCACGAGTACGGTTACCGGTAAATTGATCGACGGATCGTTGTCGGCGTCGATCGTGGTGGCCCGCTTGCCGCGCTCCTCGACGGTCAGCAATGCCTTGTTGGCGATGAAGCGCGAACTGATGTCGAGCGCGGAGTTCACGTATCCTCCGCCGTCGTTGCGCAGGTCGAGCACGAGCGCCTTGGCACCAAGTCCATTGAGGCGCGAAACGGCGGTATCGAACTCGGCCGGAGTCGCCCGTCCGAACTCCATAACCCAAATGTATCCGATGCCGTTATCGAGCATCTTGAAAACGACGGTCGGCGGCTGCACGTCTTCACGCGTAATCGAGGCTACCGACGGCGCAGTTCCGCGCAGCAGCGAAACGGCCACGACGCTCCCGGCCTTGCCGCGAAGTCGCCCGCTAACCATATCTACGCTTAAGCCTTTGGTGGGCTTTCCGTCTACCGCCGTAATGACGTCGCCGACCTGAACTCCCGCGCGCTCGGCGGGTGTGGCCGGTAACACGTAGGTGATTCGAACGCAGCCGCTCGTTTGATCCGGCTCGATCATGACGCCGATGCCGCTGATCTTCTCCGGATCGAGCGCCTCGTTGAACGCCTTGAACTCCGTGGGCGTAAAAAACTGGGTGTAGCGATCGTTGGTCGCCTTGGCCATTCCGGCAATGGCCGCGTAAGCGAAATCACTCGGCGATGCGTGCGCGCTGTTCGCGGCGGATACAATCGCCGTGTTGAGCGCGGCGATCGTCGCGTCGCGATCGCCCTGCACTTTCAATGCCGGCGGAGCAATCGTCACGCCGTGCTTGTGCGCGGCGTCGGAGAGCGCGTCGGCCGCGGCTGCGAGCAGCGCCTGCGGATCGACCGTATCGTAGTACGTGGCGGTAAGAAGTTGGAAGCTCTCGGTAACGTCACCGGCGACTTGATATGGGAGCGCCTGTGCGGTGGGTGCTGCACCTACGCAGAGCGCGAACAGCGCACAAAGCGCAACGGTACGTCCAACGAGCTCAGAAAACGGCTTCATGGATCCTCTCTTCGATTCTTATTGCAATAACGCATAGCAAGCGTCAAGCGTTTCGGCTTGCCGCAGCCCTGACGAGGCGGTCCATCATCGCAAGGCCCAACCCAGCCTCTGGTAAAGGCTGGGCATCGATTCGCTCGACCCCTAGGGTATCGAGCTCGTGGAGCGCTTCGAAGAAATTTGCGGCCGCCGCCCGCAAGTCCCCCTCGCCCGAGAGTAACCGCACTTCAGCATACCCTGAAAAATCGCCGTCTAATGCCAGCAGCGCCGCGCGCCGGCGCTCCGCTAGCGGCACCCTCCTGGGGTCGATCAGCCGCAACGGCGTGCGGGGGGCGTAATGGTGCGGCAGCCGGCCGGGCGCGGTCGCCGGATCCAGCGCGGGCGCGCGTTCGAGGGGGCCGATCACAGCCTCGATCGCCTCGACCGCTATGGCTCCCGGGCGCAGCAGCGCCGGCTGGGGCTCGAGAGCCACGATGGTTGACTCGATTCCGAGCTCGCAGGCGCCCCCGTCCAAGACGAGGTCGACGCGATCGCCGAGGCCCTCGACCACGTGCTGGGCTCGCGTGGGGCTCAGCGCGCCGAACGGGTTCGCGCTGGGAGCGGCAAGCGGCGCCGCGGTCGCTTCGAGGAGCGCGCGCGCGACCGGGTGCGACGGCATGCGAACGGCGACCGTGCCGAGCCCCGCCGTTACCAACTGGGGAATCGACGCACCCTTTCCAAGCACCAGGGTCAGGGCGCCCGGCCAAAAGCGATCCATTAGCCGAAGCGCCGACTCCGGGACGCGTGCCGCTGCCTGGTCGAGCATCGCGCGATCGAGTACGTGCACGATCAATGGATCGAAGTAGGGGCGCTGCTTGATCTCAAAGATTCGGGCGACGGCCGAGCGATCGAAAGCAATCGCTCCGAGCCCATAGACCGTCTCGGTCGGAAACGCCACGACGCCGCTCGCGCGCAACAGTGCGGCCGCTCGCGCGACGCTCTGCGGGTCTGCGGGCAGGAGAGGCACCAGGAAGGGATGGCGCCCGGCCCCGGACGATACCTTTAATGTATGCCGGGTCCTGGGCGCTCCCCGCGGCTTTTACCGCTCGCCGCTCTCTTTTTGACTGCGATGCTGTCGCTGCTGCTCGAAAGCTGCGGGGGCGGCGGGTCGACGCCGTCAACCGGCGGCTCCCTTCCGCCACCGCCACCGGCGAAAAAGGGTAGATATTTCAAGCACATCGTGATCATCGTCCAAGAGAACCGCACCTTCGATAATCTGTTCGCAACGTTTCCGGGGGCGGACGGAACGACGTACGGCAAGACCCACGACGGCAAGAAGATTCGGTTGACCGAGGCCGATCTCGAAAGTTCCATCTCGCCGAACAACGGCTTCCTCTACTGGAGGCGCGACTACAACGATGGGAAGATGAACGGATTCGATACCGTTCCCATCGGAAGAACGCCTGGAACGTACGTTTACCGCTACGTCAATCCTGCGCAGATACGGTCGTACTGGGAACTGGCGTCGCGTTACGTGCTTGCCGACCACACGTTTCAGACTCAGGGCAGCGGCAGCTTCACCGCACATCAAGACCTGATCCGTGGCGGCACCGAGCTCAGCAAGTCGGACGCGCTGATCGATTTTCCAAGCCGCGCTCCGTGGGGCTGCGACTCGCCGGCGGGGACGAAAACATCGCTCATCACCGCCGCCAACCAATATGAGTTTCTTCAAGGCCCGTTTCCATGTCTGAGCTATCACACGTTGCGCGATCTGCTCGACAACGCCGGCATTTCGTGGCGCTACTACACGCCCGCAATCGGAAGCTTCGGTGGAAATCTTTGGAACGCGTTCGACGCAATCGGGGCGGTGCGCAACGGGCCGGAGTGGACGGCAAACGTCATCTCGCCGGAGACGCAAGTCTTTACCGACATCGACCGCGACACACTGCCCGCGCTCGCGTGGATCATTCCGGACTTCCAAAACTCCGACCATCCGGGAGACAAATCCGATACGGGACCGTCGTGGGTCGCGCAGGTGGTCAACGCGATCGGCAAGAGCTCCGAATGGAAGTCGACCGCGATTCTTTTAGTGTGGGACGATTGGGGTGGATGGTACGATCACGTTCCGCCGCCGGGCGCTCGCCATTTCGGCGGCTTGGGGTTCCGCGTTCCGTTTATCGCGGTCGCTCCGTTTGCGAAGAGTGGCTATATCGCCGATCGGCAATACGAGTTCGGCAGCATCATTCGATTCGTCGAAGATAACTGGCAGCTCGGGCGGCTAGGCACGACCGACGAGCATTCCGCCAGTTTCGCGAACGACTTCTTCGATTTCACGCAAAAGCCGCGCAAGTTCGAGCCGGTCGATGCGCAATATTCGAAAACATACTTCTTGCATCAACCGCCTTCGAACCAACCGGTCGACAACGAGTAAAAGTGACCAAAATTACTGACGTTTATCAACCCTTACGCCGCACGCGTCCGGTCAAATGGAAGAGCGGAGCAGACGGCGAATCGTCACGAGAGTTCGATATGCACATTTTAGAGAAGTCGTGGGGTGCCGTCGCCCCCAAGCCGCGACAGCAAGCCGTTCCCGTCGTCCTCGCCGACTTCGAGCGGATCGACGTTACGGAACCCGTCGCGCAAGACGAGCTCAAAACGATTCAAGCTCACTTCATGACGCTCGCTCAATCTGCCGCGCGCGGACTCACCGGCGAGACCGAACGCGAGCAGTTGGCCACAAACCTGCGCGAGCGCATGGCGCGCTACGGTACCTCCTCCGAGTACATCGCGCAGCGCCAAGTCAGCGTGCTTACTTCCTGCTTCGTCAAGCCCGACGCGGCCAACGCGTCGGAACTCGTGCGCCGCTACGGCGGCTTGCGAGCGCCGACGGGTGAGGCGCTTGACGAGCGGATGAATCTCTTCGAAGAGGTCGCCTGCGGCGTCTTCGAGCGCGTCTACACCCCGACGCAAACGCCGCCCGACGACATCGTTCACGTGAGCTGCTCGGGATACGTTTCCCCTAGCCCGGTTCAAACATTCCTCTCGCGGCGCGGCTGGCTCAACGTCGGCGTGACGCACTCGTATCACATGGGCTGCTACGGCGCTTTCCCGGCGATTCGCACCGCGGTAGGTTTGGTCGGATCGTCGTACGTGTCGCTGCCGCAGCCAAAGCGGCGCGTTGATCTCGTCCATACCGAGTTCCTTTCACTGCACTTCGACCTGCTCGGCGAAGAGCCGGATAACTTCGTCACTTCGACCCTCTTTGCCGACGGCTTCATTAAGTACTCGGCCTATGCGGAGGCGGAGTTTCCGCGGCAGACCCGCAGCGGCCTTAAAGTTCTCGCAATCGACGAGCACATTCTGCCCGACTCGCTTCCCGAGATGACCCTGCGTCCCGGCCCGCTACAGTTCGACATGTCGCTCTCGAAGCGAGTGCCGTTCATGATTCGCGACTCGATCGCCGACTTCGTCCGCGCGATCTGCGCACGGGTCGGTCTCGATTTCGAACGCGAGAAGTCGGCGATGGTCTTTGCGATTCACCCCGGCGGTCCGGCGATTCTCAATCAGATCCGCAGCCGGCTGGGCATCGAGGAGTCGCAGGTCGCCCTCAGCCGCCGCGTGCTTTACGAGCACGGCAACATGGCGTCGGCGACCGCTCCGCATATCTGGCAACACATCGTAGAATCCCCCGACATTCCGAGCGGAGCGAAGGTCTTAAGCATGGCCTTTGGGCCCGGCTTGACGGTTATCGGCGCACTCTTCGAGAAAGTATAAACCCCGATGGCTACCGATGCTAAGACACCGCAGAAATTCTCAGTGCCTGGCCCCTTCTATTGGAGCGTGAGGACCGTGCACGCCGCGGCTCCGCTCTTCGTGGGTCTGGGCAACCTCGAATCCCTAATGCTCTCGCGCAGCCTGGCAACGCAACGGGTCGATCGCCCGGTGTACATTTGTGGGCTTCCGCGTGCCGGCACGACGATCACGCTGCAGATGCTCAGCGAGCATCCCGACGTGGCCACGCATAAGTACGCGGACTTCTTGATGCCCTACATGCCGTGGGTCTGGAACAACGTCTTCCCGCGCATTCCGGTCGACGCGATGCGCAAGCCGGTTCCGCGCATCCATCGCGATCGCATCGAGGTCACGCGGGACAGCGCGGAAATGGGCGAGGAGATCCTCTGGGAGCATTTCTTCCCGTTCATCCACGACGAAACGAAGTACAGCGTGCTCGACCGCTCGACGTCAAATCCGGGTTTCGAGCGTTTCTATAGCGAGCATCTCCGTAAGCTGGCGTTAGTGCGCGGACGAAGCCGCTATGTCAGCAAGGCGATTCTCTGCGTGGTGCGCATGCAGTATCTACGCAAGATCTTTCCCGACGCGCGCTTTCTGCTTTACGTCCGCAACCCGATCGATCACGTGGCCTCGCTCATCAAACAAGACCGCATTTGGGCCGAGCTCGAACGCGACGATCCGCGCCAAATCGAGATCATCGAGCTCACCGGACATCACGAGTTCGGCACCCGTCAGGTGATGGCGAACGTCGGCAGCCCGGAGACTCTGGCCGAGATCCGCCGGCTCTTCGACTCTGGGAAGTGGGCGCAGTCTCGCGCGCGCTATTGGGCTTACGTCTACGGCTTCGTCGCCAAACAGCTGGATTCCGATCCCGAGTTGGCGCGCAGCGTTTGCATCGTCCGTTACGAAGACCTCTGCAGCGACTCCCCGACGACGATCGACCGCATCCTCGCCCACACCGGCCTCGACGCAGCGAGCTTCGCCGACGCGAAGGCGAAGTATAACGAAAAGCTCTCCTTCCCGGATTACTACAAGCCCACGTTCACGGCCGACGTCATGGACGACCTCATAGCAAACACTTCGGAGGTTGCGAAGCGGTTCGATTACGACGTCGGAGCGATCGCGCAGAAAGTCGGCGTTGTCGCGTCGTGAGGGCGCGTGCTCCAATAGGGTGGGCGATTGCCGCTAGCGTTGCACTAACGGCCTGCGGCGGCGCGGGTACGGCAACGTCACCGCTCCCCGGTTCTTCCGGCGGTGGGCAACATCATCGGAGCGGATCGGGCTCGCCAATCACGCACGTCGTGCTCGTTATCCAAGAGAACCGCACGTTTAACAATCTTTTTGCGGGCTTCCCCGGCGCGACGAGTTCGCTCAGCGGCCAGGAGCTCGTGAAGCAAGGCAGCGGCTACGTCGAGCAAAAAATCAACCTCACCGAAGCCAACCTATACGATAAGACAAACATCGCGCATCTCTATTCGGACTTCTTGGTCGGATGGCACAAAGGCGCAATGGACGGCTTCAGCCTGATCAAGTACAAGCGCACTCAGCAGCCGGAGGGCGCGGCACCGTATCAATACGTTAATCCCGCGAAGATTGCGCCGTATCGCACGATGGCCTCGCAGTGGGGTCTCGCAGACGAGATTTTCGCGACGCAGGGCAGCGACAGCTTCACTGCCCATCAGGACCTCATCCGCGGCGGTACGTTCGTTAGCAGCACGGAGAGTCTGATCGATCCGCCGACCTCTCCTTACGTCTGGGGCTGCGACTCCTCGCCCGGTGCGAAGACTTCGGTGATCACCACGAAGCTCAAGCTGAAAGTAGACGCAGGGCCGTTCCCGTGCTCGAACAAATTCCCCAATTACGGCTCGGACGGCTACAAGACGCTGCGCGATCTGCTCGACGCGAAATCGCTATCCTGGAAGTATTACGCGCCAAAATTCGGCCAAAAGACGCCCGACGGCATGTGGAACGCCTTCGACGTGATCGCGCCGGTGCGATACGGCCCGGAATGGGCTAACAACATTTCGTCGCCGGAAACGACCATTCTCACCGACATCGCCGACGGCAATCTCGCCGCGATGTCGTGGGTGGTTCCCGACGGCAACAACTCCGATCACCCCGGTTACGGGATTAAAGACACCGGTCCGTCGTGGGTCGCCAGCATCGTCAACGCGATCGGCGCGAGTTCATACTGGGACTCGACGGCGGTAATCGTCGTCTGGGACGACTGGGGCGGATTTTACGA
>DATASC010000025.1:0-17857 GCA_036269355.1 Candidatus Cybelea sp.
TGCGAACTCAAGCGTGAGGGGAAAGATCCCAAGCCGGACGTGATGATTCCCGGCGTCGGAACCAAGGAAGAGATGCAGACCACTCGCGATGCGGCCAAGCGCGTTGCAGATGCCGTCCTCGCGGAGCGCGGCGTCGAGCTATCTTATCGAATTGGGACGATGATCGAGCTTCCTCGTGCCTGCGTCGTCGCCGACGAGTTGGCGGCTTGCGCCGAGTTTTTCTCGTTCGGCACGAACGATCTTACCCAGACGACCTACGGCTACAGCCGCGACGACGCCGAGGCGTCGTTCATTCCGGTCTATCTCGAAAAGCGGATCCTCAAGGACGATCCGTTCCAAGTGCTCGACCGGCGCGGCGTGGGAACGCTCATGAAGCAAGGCGTCGCTCTGGGGCGCGGCGTGCGGCCTACGTTGAAGATTGGGATCTGCGGCGAGCACGGCGGCGAGCCGAGCAGCGTTGCGTTCTGCGACTCTTTAGGACTCGACTACGTCTCGTGTTCGCCGTTTCGCGTTCCGATCGCGCGCCTAGCCGCGGCGCAATCCGCGATCGGCACGCTCCGCTAAGCCGCCTTTCGCCCTTCGACTGCGCTCAGGATGACACGATTGACGCGCAGATGCGGCGAGCTTCGCGTACGTCGACCGCTGGACGGCGAATGAAAAGCTTGCGCCAATACGCCTTTCCGCTGAGTTTCGCGATCAAGTCGGAGACTTCGCGCGCGTCGACGGGACCGCCCGGCCCGTCAACCCATACGGTGGCTTCGCCGCCGATGCCGAAGGGAAGCCGGTGAAGCAGCTGCGCTTGCGTGTCTGCCCAAACGTTCTCGGTGCCGAATCGCTTGCGAAGCGCGGCTTCGCACGCATCAAACGCATCGAGATCTCGTTCCGCGTTGAACTCCGCGGCGAGCGCATAGACCCTGACACGATCCCGCAGCGCGCGCGCCGCTTCGCTCGCGCGTCCGTCGAGGGAGTCGAGGACGCGGAAGTCATCCCAGCGCAGAAATTCGTCCGGCGCGTCGAGCGCGTGCGAATCGGGCCAGAGCTCGCCCAGGGCTTCATGCAAAACGTGTTCGAACATGCGTGTCGTGTGGTGAAAGTAGACCGAAGCGAACATCAGGTAGCGAGCCATGACAAACGATTCGAGCGCGACGACGCCCCGCCGGTCGATGCCTACCGCGAGTCCGTCCCCGACCTCGATCAAACGCAGCGATGCGACGAGCTGTTCGGCATCGTACTGGCCCGTTGCGACGCCCGTGAAATACGCGTCGCGCAGCAGGTAATCCATTCGGTCGGCGTCGAGGTTCGGTCCGCTGACCAGCTCGCGAAGCGCCGGGTAGCGGCACTGCGGGTCGCCGACGATTAATGCGAGCACGTCGGACGGGTCTACGTCGAGTTCCACGATACCTCGGCTTACTTCCGGAAGCGCGACGAGATCGTTCGTGCGCGCCTCGTGACGGATGCCGAGGACGCTCTCGCACGAATGGCTGAACGGCCCGTGCCCGATGTCGTGTAGGAGGAGCGCGACGCGAACGAGACGCCGTTGATACGCCGTGCCGGCAGCGTCGCCGAAGCTCGCGCCGCTGCCTCGCGCCAGCTCGTCGAAGGCGCGCGTCCCCATCGCGAGCGCACCGAGTGCGTGCGTGAAGCGCGAGTGCTCGGCTGATGGAAAGGCGAGATACGCCAAGCCGAGTTGGCGCAAACGGCGGAGGCGCTGCATCACCGGAAGATCGAGGAGGCGCGCCTCTGCTGTGGATAACTCGATGAAGTGATGAATGGGATCGAAGATGCGCTTCACGAGAGGAACCGCTTCGCGTATCGTCGACGCGGAAACCTCTCGACGAGTGAAGAAGTCTAGGGCAAAGAGTGAGATACGATCAAGACGTTCTGCGCGAGATCCGAGCGCGCGTAGACATCGCAGCCTTTATCGGCGCATACGTACCGCTCAAGAAGCGAGGCAACGATCTCGTCGGCCTCTGCCCGTTTCACTCGGAGAAGACGCCCTCGTTTCACGTTCATCCCGACCGCGGCTTTTTCAAGTGCTTCGGCTGCGGTACGGGCGGCGATGCCATTACGTTCCTGCAGAAGCTGGAGAACCTCGGCTTCGCCGACGCGGTGCGCACGCTCGCCGCGAAGGCCGGCGTCGAACTCGAGCCGGAGAATCCGCATGCCGCGCGCGCTCGCACCGAACGCGAAGCGATGTACGAAGCGAATCGCATTGCGGCGGCCTATTTCGCGCGCGTGCTCGCGCAGGAGACCGGCGCAGGCGCACGCGACTACCTGGCAAGCCGCGACATCTCCGAGGCCGTCGCCGAGCGCTTCAATCTCGGCTACGCTCCCGACTCATGGGGCGGTCTAGTCGGCGAACTCGAGCGCAATCGCGTCGACCTCGCCGTGGCGGCCAAAGCCGGTCTCGTGAAACGCGGACAGCACGGTTTTTACGACTTCTATCGGAATCGGCTGATGGTTCCGACCTACTCGACCACCGGCGAGGTTATCGCCTTCGGGGGCCGCGCGATCGGTGACGGCGAGCCGAAATACCTCAACACATCCACCACGCCGGTCTACACGAAAGGCCACCACCTCTTTGCGCTCAACTTAGCAAGGCGAGCGGCGCAGAGCGATCGGACGCTCATCGTCGTAGAGGGCTACCTCGACTGCATCGCGATGCATCAAGCCGGCTTCGAGAACGCGGTGGCCGCGCTCGGCACCTCGTTTACGGCGGAGCAAGCGGCGGAGCTCCGGAAGTACGCCGACTACGTCTACCTCTGCTTCGACGGTGACGCCGCGGGTAGCGCGGCTGCAACCAAAGCAATCGACGTTGCGTCTAAAGAGATCGAGCACACGGGATCGTCGGTTCGCATCGTGCTGCTGCCGCCCGAAGATGACCCTGATACATTTCTTCGAGGGCGCGGCGCCGAAGCGTTCCGCGAGCTTCTCGAAGCAGCCAAACCAGCATTGCAGTTTAGAATCGACTCAGAAATCGAACGGCTTCGAGCCGGCTTCGATTCACCCGCGCGTGCGGCGCCGAAGGCGGAAGCGCTCATCCGCCGGCTCGCGCCGCGCGAAGAATGGGACCGCTGGCGTGTCTACGTCGCCGGCCGTCTGCAGGTGAACGTGGACGACCTTCGGAATAGCCGGTTTCTCGCCGACAGCGCAAACTTCACGCCGCAGAACAAATCAGCATTCGCGCAAAGCCGTCACGCCGCCGCTTCCATAGAGCCGCTCTCCTTCGAACGAGAGGTCCTGGGCATATTGCTTGAGGAGCCGGCGCTTGGTGCGGACTATTGCTCGAGTATCGAGGCGTCGCGCTTTCGTAACGAGATTTATCGCCGAATCTACGAGCGGATCGTCGGAGCGGCCAGCCCGGTGGAGTCGACGGCAGACGTCTTCGGCCTCTTCGCGGAAGATCAAGGTACGCTCGATCTTCTCGCGGAGATCGGACGGCGCGACCGAAGCTCCGCAGTGCGTTACGGCGACTCGGACGAGCGGCGCGCGCACTTGGATCGCGTAGTCGAGCGTCTGCGGCTCGACGACGAGCGGCGCCGGTATCGGGAGCTTTCCGATCTCATCGACGATCGGATCTCGAACGGCAAGACGGTCTCGGACGAGTTGCGCGGAGAGTTCGAGGCGCTCGTCGCGAAACTGAAACGGTAAGTATGAAACGGAAAGGAGGTGAAAGCTAAAAATATGGCACGCAAGAAATCGGGCGGTACGCCCGTCGTCGAGGCGCCGGTCACGCTTGAGGAGCTGAAAAAGAAGCTCATCACGCGCGGCAAGAGCCAAGGTTCGCTGACGTACGAGGAGATCAGCGCCGCGTTCGACGCGCTCGAAGAGATCAGCCCCGAGCAGCTTGAGGAATTTTTCGAAGAGCTCGCTGCTGCGGGCATCGAGTTGGCTGAAGAGCAAAAGGATGAGAAGCCCGAGGCCGAGCGCGAGGAAGAGGCTGAAGAGACGATACCGGACGGTCTATCGCTCGACGATCCGGTTCGGATGTATCTCAAAGAGATCGGGCGCGTTCCGCTGCTCTCGATGGAACAAGAGAAATCGCTGGCGATGCGCATCGAGGCCGGTGAAATCGAGGCGCACCGAGACGGCTCGGCGGATTCGCGAGTCGTCGATTCCGGAGAGGAGGCGAAGCGCCAGCTCACCGAGGCGAATCTTCGTCTCGTCGTTTCGATTGCGAAGAAGTACGTCGGCCGAGGTATGCTTTTTCTCGACCTGATTCAGGAAGGGAATCTCGGCTTGATCCGTGCCGTCGAGAAGTTCGACTATCGTAAGGGCTACAAGTTTTCGACCTACGCCACGTGGTGGATTCGGCAGGCGATCACGCGCGCGCTGGCCGATCAGGCGCGGACGATTCGCATTCCCGTGCACATGGTCGAGACGATCAATCGGCTGATCAAGGTCTCGCGCCAACTCTTACAAGAGCTCGGTCGCGAGCCCACGGTCGAGGAGATCGCCGAATCGATGGCTCTCACACCCGAAAAGGTTCGCGAGGTCATGAAGATTTCGCAGGAGCCGATTTCGCTCGAAACCCCGATCGGCGAGGACGAAGACTCGCATCTCGGGGATTTCATCGAAGATCAGGAGGCCGTGGCGCCCGCCGAGGCCGCCTCGGTGATGCTGCTCAAAGAGAAGATGCAGGACGTGCTGCAAAACCTCACCGAGCGCGAGCGCAAGGTGCTGGTGCTGCGCTTCGGTCTCGAAGACGGCCATCAGCGCACGCTAGAAGAGGTGGGACAGGAGTTCGGCGTGACTCGCGAGCGCATTCGGCAGATCGAGGCGAAGGCGCTGCGAAAGCTCCGTCATCCGTCGCGCGGCAAGGCGCTCAAGGATTACTGGACGAACGAATAGGGCTGAAAGCCCCAACGATGTTCGCAAATATCTTAGCTGCCTTGCTGGCCGTGGTGTCGCCCGCTCCCTCACCGACGCCACACGAACCGAAAACCATCATCACGGTCGTTTCGTCACCGTACTGTAGGGCGTTGGCCGACCATTTCAACGGAGCGCTCGTTCCGATGCTCGCGAACGATCGGACGCTCGAGGGCGTCGGCGTGCAACTCGACGACCTCAACACGCTGTTCTCGCAGCCCGACTACGTCCAACGCTTCGTTCACGTCCGCGATCACCTCGGCCATCAAGTCGTCGAGATCAGCAACTCGCTCGCGGCAATTCAGAGCGAGATCAACCAGTTGCGCGACGCGTCTCGCTTAACCACCGACGCCGAGGCGACAAGAGAGCTGCACGACGCCGCAGGAGACCTTCAGTCCGCGTACGACAAGCAGCGTCAGCTCTCCATCGATCTGCAGAACATGTATCAGACGATGCTCACGTACCCGATCTGGCGGGTCCACCCCGCCCTCGGCGGATTCGATCCGCAAGAGATGTCCCAACCCGAGGACATGCGCAACGTCAAGAGCTACCTGCGCTTCGATGGTCAGCGCGACGTCATCGCGCGCAACGAAGACAAGGCGACCGACGTCGCACTCGCTGCGGCAACGACGTATTGCGTCACACCGAACGCGAGCCCGTCACCGCACTAGCCTGCGCCTCGCATGCCGCGCTGCTAGTCGGGTTTGTCGGCGTTGGCGCTGGGGATGACGAGCGGGTTCTTGTCGGCGAACGCGCCGTTCGGGTTCTGCTTGACCCACACGATGAGATCCCAGATCGAGGGGAACAGGAAGACGTGCTTTACGTCGGCGACGCTGGCAGCTTTGCCCATCTTTACGAGCGTTTCGGGTTGCGGATCGTCGGCGTTGCCCCCGGCGTCTTGGAAGCTCTTTGCTTTCATTCCGCCGTAGGTTTCCGTTCCGTTCGGGCCGGCGAGAACGAAGTGGATGTGCTCGCGGAACGACGTCCAGCGGCGATAGTTGACGCCCCAGATGCTCGGCGGCGCGGGCGACGTGCTCTGCAGAACTGAAAAGTCGGCACCAAGCAGATTGCCCTTCACGTCGTACCACAGCTGGCTCGGGCTCTGAGGATTGCTGCTCTGCCAATGAAGATTGGCGTAGCTGATCGCGCCATCTTCGTCCTCATTATTATAGCGGAAGTAGCCGGCCTTTACTGCATCGGCGGGCGTCGGGAAGCGCGCGTTCAGATCTTTTTGAACCGATGCGACGAATGCGATCTCGGTACCCTGTGGCATCGGCGAGAGCGTTACCTTGCCGGTTGAAGTCGCAGACGCCGGCGTCGCGATAAGTACGCATGCGACAAGCGCGCACGCCATTCGAATCAGCACGGGGAACCTCACTTTCTCGCTCGTCCTTTCGAGAAGGTGGGGCGGAAAGCATCGCGCTCTACGCGTGCGGTGAGGTGGTGCTCGTCGGTGCCGGCGAAGGCGAGGGAGTTGAAGTGGGTGGCGGCGTCGGGCGCGAGTGCGGACGCGGGGTGGCGCCGTTTGGTCCAAACGGCGTTGCGAGCGGCATCGCCGTGTAACTCGATATCGGGGCTTCATTGCTCGCGGTCAGGGGGCGCGGGGTGACGATCGCGATTGCGCCGTTGGGCTGTGCGGTCAGCGTCGCCTCGGTTCTCGCCGAGACGATCGAGCCCGCTCCGAGCACGAAGTTCTTGCCCTTGCGGACGATCTGCCAAATCGAATAGTACGGCACGAAGATGTCGCCGATGGTATCCTCCGCGCCGACGGTCGACTCGTGGCCGGTCGAAACGTTGGGCGTCAGACGCGCGATCGGCGTGCGAAGCGGCAGCGACCGTCCGTCGGGGAGCACGAGCGGCTCGAAGAAGATGTCGACGAACCCGTAGGTATCGGCGATGTCCGACGGGGATGCGTCGACGATCTTTATCTGCGCCGGCGTTCCCGCCGCGGCAACGGTCCGGCCTCCCACGACGAGATCGCTCCTTAGATGGGCGCGCGCGAACTGTCCGCCCTTCGAGTGATTCGACGAAATCGGATCGTCGAGAACGAAAAGCAACGTCGAGTCAAACGGCAGGACGTTGGTGGGGGGCGGAGCTGTCGGAGCCGTCGTCGTTTTGGGAACTGGCGTCGGAGAGACGGGGTATGCCCGAACCGTTCCGACGCCGACCGTTACAAATGCAAAGAGTACGAGGGCAAGGCTTAGGCCGAGCCGCGAGCGCTTAGCTTGCGCGCTGTTTGCGGTCGGTGGCTGCGCGTTTACCCTCTTCGATGAGCTGCTTGACTTTTTGCCCACCTTTTTGACCAATGCGTTCGTAGAAGTTCGGGCCATAACGATCGCGCGTGGCTTCGCCGCCCTTCTTTCCACCCTTCTTGCCGATTTGTTCGTAAAACTCGTGCCCATGGGCTTCCTTCGTTGCCAGGCCGCCCTTGCGCCCGATTATCTCGTAAAACTCTGCACCGTATTTTTGCTTTACGGTTTCGCCGCCTTTTTGGCCGGCTTCCCGAACCGACATGCCGCCGGTCCGCTTCTGTTCCGTCATCATTACTTTCGTTTCACCTAGCTATTCGTGCCGCACGGGATGCGCGGCCGCTGTACTGTCTCCATCTACTACAACGCAGGTCAGGGGTCGAAAGTTTGGCCTGAAGGTTGAGGCATGATGAAAAGTGCCCGCCTCGAGCGGGGAGGCCGCCGGGCCGTCCCTAGAACAGGCGTTTGGTGTCGAGGAGAATCGTGACCGGCCCGGTGTTGACCAGCTCGACCTCCATTTCAGCGCCGAATTCACCGTAGGCAACCGATAGGCCGGTCGCTTCAACGGCGGCGCCGGCCAGGTCGAAAAGCCGGCGGGCTTCGGGTCCCCTTGCAGCGCCGATAAACGAGGGACGGCGACCGTGCCGCGCATCGCCGTGGAGCGTGAACTGCGAGACCAGGAGCAACTCCCCGCCGGTATCGGCGAGCGAGCGGTTCATCAGGCCACGATCGTCGGGGAAAATTCGCAGTCCCGTCAGCTTGCCGGCCATTGCCCGCGCGTCGGTCTCGTCGTCGTCGACGCCGACGCTCACGAGCGCCAGGAGGCCCGCACCGATCTCGCCGGTGATGCGCTCGCCGACGCGGACCCGCGCGGTCGAAACGCGCTGAACGACCGCGCGCATCTCAGCGCGAAAAAATCGAGGAGAGGGCGAAGAGCGCGTTCTCTCGCCGTTCCAGAACGCGGCGATAGAAATACCCCGCCCAGTGGGTTCCGAATGGAACGTAGACGCGCAACCGATAGCCCTCGGCGACGATCGCTCGTTGAATGCCGGGGCGGCAACCGTAGAGCATCTGAAACTCGAAGCGATCGTTTGCGATGCCATTCTCGGCGACGAACTGCTTGACGGCGGCGATGAGGCGACGATCGTGAGTTGCAATTCCGGGATAGACGCCTCGCGTAAGCAATCCGCGCGCGCATTCAAGATAATTGGTGCGGATCTCGGGCATTTGCTGGTATGCGATCTCGGGCGGCTCGTTATACGCTCCCTTGCAAAGGCGAACGCGCGCGCCGAGTTCGATCGCGCGTTCGACCTCGGAGCGGGTGCGCTTGAGATAGGCCTGCAGCACGGGCCCGACGTTGGGGTGCTGCACGTAGGCGCGCTCGAAGATCCGCAGCGTCGCGTCGAGCACGGCGGAACCCTCCATGTCGATGCGGACGAAGGGATCGCGATTTGCCTGCGCTCGGTCGACGACCGCGAGCAGGTTCTCCAGCGCAAAACTCTCGTCGACGAGCAGTCCCATTGCGGTAAGCTTGATGGACACGTTCGAATCGACGCCGCTCGCGGCTATCGCATCGAGCATCTCGATGTAGACGTCGCGCGTGCGTAGCGCGGCATCGCGCTCTAAGACGTCCTCGCCAAGAAAGTCGAGGGTCGCCGACATACCTTGGGCGTTGAGCTCGCGCACGGCGCGAATCGCCGAATCGATGTCCTCGCCGGCGACGAAGCGGCGCGCGAGAAAATAGAAGTTTTTCTGGAGCACGGCGCTACTGTACGACGCCGCGGCGCAGAACCCACGCGGCGGCGAGGACGAGCGCGGCCAGCGCGATGAAACCGTAGCATAGAGCGAGCGCTTCGCGCACCCCCGTTGCGGAGAGCGTCACGTAGAGCTCGACCGGCAGCGAGGTCGGATGGAATGCGACGATGCTCGTCGCCCCGTACTCCCCGACCGCGCGCAGCCACGCGAACGCGATTCCAGCGCCGATGCTCCCGGCGGCGGCCGGCAGGGCGACGCGCGTGAAGATGCGCCATTCGCTCGTGCCGAGGGTTCGCGCGGCGTCGGCGTAGATAGGGTCGACAGCCGCAAACGCCGCGGTTGCCGCGATTGCGACGAACGATCCCGAGACGAAGAACTCCGCGACTCCGACGCCGAGCAACGTATCCGGAACCGAGAGGCCGTGCGCCGCAAGCCAGCCACCGAACGGCGCGTTGGTGCCGAGCGTGTAGATGAGCATCAACCCCGAAGCGACCGGCGGAAACGCCAGCGGCAGCGCGAGCAAGAAGAGTGCCGCCGCGCGACCCCGCGACGGAAGCTGCGCGAGGGCGTAGCCGGCGGGAACGCCGAGAATCGTCGCGACGAGCGTCGCGCCCGCGGAAGCGATGAGCGAAACGCGCATCGCGTCGCCGGCCGTTCGGGCGAAGGTGCGCGCCGCTTCGTCGAGCGGCATCGCCGCAACCACCGAGGCGACCGGAGCGACCAAGGCCGCGATCAGCGTAAGCGCCGCAAAGAGAAATACCGGGCCCGGCCAGGAGCGCATCATGCAGGAAGCTTCACCGGGTCGTCGCGCAAAGCGTGCTCGTGGGCGCCGCCTTCATCAAAGTACTCGTCATCGCGGTGGCGCTCGCACTGGACGTCTTCGCCGTCAGCGTGGGCG
Organism: Candidatus Cybelea sp.; assembly: GCA_036269355.1. Taxonomy (GTDB): domain Bacteria; phylum Vulcanimicrobiota; class Vulcanimicrobiia; order Vulcanimicrobiales; family Vulcanimicrobiaceae; genus Cybelea. The sequence goes on from DATASC010000025.1 coordinate 9,772, forward strand.
TCGGCGTGCGGGGCATCGCGCCCGGACTGAAGTTGCGAATCGGCATCGCCTTTGCGTGCGCCGAGGTCGGTATGAATCTCCTGGGTGCCGGCCTCGGCTTACTGGCCGGTCACCTGATCGGCGATTACGCCGGGTACCTCGGGTTCGCGGCGCTCATCGGCTTGGGGATTTACATGGTGCGGGAGAGCTCTTCAGACCTCGGCGGCGCCCAGCGGCTCGATCTCTCGTCCGGCCGCGGGCTCGCGCTGGCCGCGCTCGCGATCAGTCTCGATTCGCTCGGCATCGGGTTCTCGATTCTCTACATCGGAGTTCCCATGCCGGTCTCGCTAATCGTCATTGCGTGCGTCTCGGTGGCGTCGACGACGTTCGGACTCACGTTGGGACGTTGGCTCGGGGCCTTTGCCGAACGGAACGCGGCATTACTCGGCGGCGTGCTGCTGGCGCTCACGGGTATCGTCTTCGCGACGCTCAAGGCGCTGCATATCGGCTAGCTGAAGGGGAGTGCGTGCGAGTCGGGTTCGAGCTGCTCGAGCTTGCGCGCGCGGCGGGCGCGCGCACGATCTTCGTCGTCGGCATCGGTAGAGAAGTCGGCAAGACGACGGTGGTGCGCGCGGTTTACGATGCCGCCGGCGCAGCCGGGCTTTCGACCGCGCTCGCGTCGATGAACCCGCGCCATCGCTTCCAGCTGCGGCCGCACACGAACTTCGTTACGGCGCGCGGCTTACTGCCGCGCTCGCCCGCTGCAGAAATCCTGAAGTTCTCGAAGTTGCAGAGCCCCACCGGAGCGTTGCTCTACGCGCGCACGATGTCGAGCGGCTCGTTCGAGCTCGCGGGAGCGCCGACGGCGTCGGGCGTGCGGGAGATCGTGGACGAGCTCGCCGCGTCGAGCGAGTGCGTCATCGTCGACGGCGCCGTCGATCGCGTCGCGGCGCTCGCCGGCTCGCAAGGTGCGATCGTCGTCGCCTGCGGAGCGGCGGCGGTGAAAACGATGGGCGAAGCGGTCGACGACGTCGCCGCGCTCGTCGCGCGGCTCAGCATCCCGCCCTTCGATCCACACGCCGCGGCGATCGAAGTTGCCGGTGCGTTGACGCCGGCGCGCGCCGCGGATCTCTTGGCCGAGCGCGAGCCGCGTCAGATCGTCGTCCGCGATCCGACGCAGGTCGCGCTGAGCGGAAGGGCCGCTTCGCGAGCGCTTTCGCACCTTGCGATACGCTGCCGGCGTCCGTTGCGCGTCGTCGCCGCCACGATCGCGTCGATCGGGCCCGAACGGATTTTCGAACCGCGGGGGTTCGCAAATGCCGTCGCCGAGGCGACGGGGCTGCCGACCTTCGACGTGTACTCGGGAACGCGCGCCGCGTGAAAACGCTCGATCTGCTCGACGCCGCGAGCGCGTCCGTCGTAGGCTTCGAGTGGCTTACCACGGCCGTCGCGCCGGTTTCGGCCTACGGCCAGAGGCGCTTTTCACAGTTGCGGCCGTTCTTCGCCGGTCAGGAAGCGGAGGCCGAAGAACGCGCGTGCCGCATCGCGCGGTTCGCGAACTCTTTGGACGACGCGCGGCTCGACGCGCTGCGCGCGGCGTTCGACGACCTGCCCGATGCCGCAGCGGCGATAGCGCGCGCCTCGATGGGCGACGTGCTCGATGATCCAAACTTCCTGGAAGTGCTCCGTTTTTGCGCGGCGATCGAGCGCATCGACGCGTTGCTGGCGGATTTGCAGGAGTACGCGGACGTTTCGAACGAGGCGGTCCGCACAGTTGGCGATGCGCTCGCGCCCGGCGGCGCGATCGGCTTTTATCTCGCCGATGCGTTCGATCCGCAGCTCGAGAGTGCACGTACGCGCTTCGGTCGCGACCAGGCCGAGCTTGACGCCGCACGCGGCCGCGAGAGCGAACGCGCCGCGAGCGCGTTGGGCCGGGACGGAATCGAAGGCGACGAGTTCATCGTGATGCGCGCGGATTTGCGCGGGAATCTGCCGGCCGGCGTCCGCGTCTTGCGCGAAGCGCCGACCTATGTGCTCTGCGTGCTGGAATACGGTGATGCATCGCTCGCCGCGCTCGCGCGGCGCGACGCCGCGGCCGAGGCCGTCGCAAACGCAGAAGAAGTAGTTCGCGCCCGCCTCTCGGCTCTCGTTCGCGAGCACGCCGCGTCGCTCGGTAACGCCGAGCGCGCGCTCGGCGAGCTCGACGTGCTGCTCGCGGCGGCGCGCTTTACTCGGCGCTACGGCTGCGCGCCGGCGGCGATCTCCGCGGAGCCGATGCTGGCCTTTGAGTCGGCGCGTTTTCTGCCGTTGGAAGCGGAGCTCGCTGTGGCGGGACGCCCGTTCGTTCCGCTCGACCTCGAATTGCACGATGTTGCGGTGTTGACGGGGCCAAACATGGGCGGCAAGAGCGTTTGTCTGCAGACGTGTGGTTTCATCGCACTCTGCGCGGCGCTCGGTCTGCCGGTCCCGGCGGCTGCCGCGCAAACGGCGCTCTTCGATCAAATCGCGTGGCTCGGCTTGGGCCGCGAGACGCAGATCGGCGGCCTGCTGTCCTCGTTCGCGCGCGAGGTCTTGGAGCTTAAGGCGATTCTTTCGCGCGGTGCGCTGCGGCTACTGATTTTGGCCGACGAATTTGCGCGAACGACGACGCCGCACGAAGGCAAGGCTCTGCTAGTCGCGCTGCTCTCACGGCTCCGTGAGGGTGGCGCCTGCGGGATGCTGGCGACGCATTTGGCCGGGATCGCCGGAACGGCGGGGGTCCGCCACTTCGCCGTGCGCGGGCTCGCTGGAATACCGAAGCCGCCGCCCTCGGAGGACGTCGCGGAGGCCCTCGCGGCGCTCGCGGGCGCTATGGATTACACGATCGCCGAGGTGGCCGGCGACGAACGGCCGCGCGCTGACGCGATCGCGCTAACGGCCCTGCTCGGCATCGATCGCGAGCTGGTCGACGCGGCCTATCGTGCGCTTGCGCAATGAACTGATGCCGTGGGCTTCGAAGCGAAGGCCTCTCGAATGGATCCGCTCGTCATAACCTGCGCGCCCGTCGGTGCGGAAGTGCGCCCCGACCAGACGCCCCATCTGCCCTACACGCCGCAGCTGCTTGGCGAGACGGCGCGCGCGGTGCGCGAAGCCGGCGGTTCGATCATTCACGTGCATTGCCGCAACGACGATGGCACGAACACGCACAGCGTCGAGCGCTTCCGCGAAGCGTATGAGGCGATCCGCGCTTCGAGCGACTTGATCGTGCAGTTCTCGACGGGCGGTGCGATCGGCATGACGCCGGAGGAGCGCGCGAGCGTGCTGGAGCTTCGCCCGGAGATGGCGACGCTCACCTGCGGCAGCGTCAACTTCGGCGACGACATATTCGAAAACAGCTTTCCGATTATGCGCGGCATCTTGAAGAAGATGAATCAGTACGGCGTTCGCCCCGAGCTCGAGATCTTCGATAAGGGTCACATCGCCAACGCACGCAAGCTCGCGCGCGAGCGGCTGCTTTCATTTCCGCAGCACGTCGATTTGGTGCTGGGGGTCCCGGGCGGCTTGGAGGCGACAGTGCAGAATCTCGCCGACCTCGTCGACGCTCTTCCCGCCGGCTGCACCTGGTCGGTCGCCGGAATTGGGCGTCAGCAGCTTCCAATGGCGATGACGGCGATCGCGATGGGCGGTCACGTCCGCGTCGGCTTAGAGGACAATCTTTTTTATAGCCGCGGACGCTTGGCGCGCAACGAAGAGCTCGTCGCGCGCGTCGCGCGAATCGCCGCTGAGGCGGGTCGTCCGGTCGCGACGCCCGACCAAGCGCGAAAACTTCTCGGCCTCGCCGTGCCTGCAGCGGAGGCGGCCGGTGCTTAACGTCCAATAACGGCGCGGACTTGTTCACCTACGTCGTGCGCCGGACGCTGCAGTCGATTCCGCTGCTTCTGGCTATCTCGGTCATCCTCTACGGCATCCTTTACAACATGCCGGGAGGACCGCTCGCGCCCTACCTGCAGAATCCGCACATCACGCCGGCCGATATCGCGCGGCTCAAACACAACCTCGGGATGGATCAGCCCGTTCCGATTCAGTATCTCAAGTGGCTGGGACACGTACTGGTCGGAGACTTCGGGTACTCGACGAGTAACTCCGAGCCGGTTTTCCAAGCACTGGTCGAGCGTTTCCCGGCGACGTTGGAGCTGACCGGCGCGTCGCTGTTCATCGCGATCGGCTTGGGGGTCGCGGCCGGTATCGTATCGGCAGTCTACCGTTATTCGGCAGTCGACTATGCGATCACGACGCTCGCGTTCTTCGGGCAATCGATGCCCGTGTTCTGGTTTGCGTTGATGCTGCAGCTCGCATTTGCCGTGCACGGGATCCCGCTGCCGTTCGGATATCAGATCCAGCTTCCGTCGGCCGGCATCTCGACGAGCGACACGTTCGATTTCGGCGACCGTATCCAGCATTTGATTCTGCCCGCGATCGTATTAGCGCTATTGCAGCTCGCACTCTTCAGCCGTTTCATGCGCTCCTCGCTACTCGAAGTGCTCGGCACCGACTACATGCGCACCGCGGCCGCGAAGGGACTCGCGTTTCGCACGATCCTGTTCAAGCACGGCTTGAAGAACGCGCTGATACCGGTCGTGACGGTGATCGCGCTTTCGTTGCCGGGCTTGGTCGGGGGAGCGATTATAACGGAGACCATCTTCGCATGGCCGGGGATGGGGCGGCTCTTTTACAATGCGCTTCAGCAAAGCGACCTCGCTCTGCTGATGGGATATCTGCTGATGGTGGCCTTCCTCGTCGTCTTTTCGAACCTGCTCGCCGACGTCGTTTACGCGTGGCTCGATCCGCGCGTGAAGTACGACTGAGGAGATAGCGATGGCTGCGACGCTCCCGATGCCCGGCGACGGCGTTATCGAGGAAGAGCTTCACCTCACCAAGGTTACCTTCTGGCGGCGCCTGCGCCGGCACAAACTCGCCGTTGCGGGATTGATCGTTCTCGCGCTCATGGTCTTGGCGGCGGTTTTCGCAAAGCAGCTCGCGCCCTTCGACCCTAACTTCATCGACAACGTCCACTGGCAGGGAACGCCGCTGCCGCCGTGTTTCCAAGACGCGGCGCAGTGCGGTGGACATTCGCTCGGAACCGACGAGGTCGGACGCGACCTGCTCTCGCGGCTGCTCTTCGGCGCTCGAATCTCGCTGACGGTCGGCATCTTCGCGGTGATCATGGAAGTGCTGATCGGCGCGACGCTCGGTGCGATCGCGGGCTACTACGGCGGATGGGTCGACTACGCGCTGATGCGCATCACCGACGTCTTCCTCTCGATACCGCTGCTTCCGCTCTTGCTCGTGCTGACCGCGATCGTCGCCGCGAGTTCGACGAAGGCAGCTCTCAGTTTCGGAGTCATCGTCATCATCATCGGCGCTCTTTCCTGGCCCACCGTCGCGCGTCTCGTGCGCGCGTCGTTTTTAAGCCTGCGCGAGCGCGAGTTTGCGGAGGCAGCCCGTGCCGTCGGCAACAACGACGCACGGATCATCTTCCGCCACCTGCTTCCGAACGCCGTCGCGCCGATCGTCGTTCAGGCGACGCTCGACGTCGCCAACGTTATCATCGTGGAGTCGACGCTCTCGTTTCTCGGCTTCGGGATCCAGCCTCCGACCGCGTCGTGGGGCAATATGCTGGCCAACGCGCAAAGCAATCTCTCTATCGCGTGGTGGGCTGCCGTCTTCCCGGGCCTTTGCATTCTGGTCACGGTGCTGGCGATCAACTATATCGGCGACGGCCTGCGCGACGCCCTCGATCCCAACATGAACTGACCTGCCCGGCAGGTTCCAGCGGTGAGGCGCCACGAACCGCGTAGACCCCAGCGCGCAAGTGGCGGAATTGGTAGACGCACTAGCTTGAGGGGCTAGCGGGAGCAATCTCGTGCTGGTTCGAGTCCAGTCTTGCGCACCACGTTCATTAGGCCACGGCTTGGGAGCATCTGCCATGAGCGCTCTAGACCCGACTCAAACAGACCCGGACAAGTACAAGGTTCTCTTCGAGAACGATCGAGTTAGGGTTCTCGAGTACCGCGACAAACCGGGAGCAAAGACTGAGGCGCATCAGCATCCTAACAGCGTGCTCTTAATGCTCTCCGACTTCCAGCGTCGCCTGACCGTCGGAGATGAAGTTAGGGAAGTGACGGTCAAGGCAGGTCAAACGCTCTGGGCACCAGCGCAAGTTCACTTAGGCGAGAACATCGGAACAACCGATTCGCACGTGATCTTCGTCGAGCTAAAAGATTGAGCTCGTCGAAGGACAGCTAACGTGACGCGTCTTCTCGCCCTTGCGACCGCGGCCGCCATAACGCTCCTGCCGAGCAACGTTATTGTGTCGCGAACGGCCGTTAGCCAGTTTTTTCCCGAGGTTACCCGCACGCTTATCACCGGCGCCAACTCCACGGCAACCGGCACCCCTAAAGCCACCCGAAGCGTCGTTTACGCAAATGCGGCCGGCTCGAAGAAGGTTACCATTTCTGTGGACCAATACGGCAGTGTGAGTGAGGCAATGGCCGCATATAAGCAGGCCGTTCGGAAGAGCAAGATTCCGGGGATGAGGCCTCTTTCCGTGCCGAAGGTAGGCCAACGCGCCTTCGCCGGCACCGTAACCGTGAACGGGGAGATTCACATCGGTTTAGGCACAGTCGACGGTGTCTTAGTCGTAGGGACGACGCCTGCCGGGTACGATGCGACTGCCAACAACACCGCAAGGCTCGTGAGCCTTACGCGTAAAGAAAACGCCGCCAAGGCGGCACTCTTTGACGGCAATGACCAAGATCGCTGAACGGTTACTGCTTACCGGCGCGGTTCCGGTGCTGTTGGTGCGCGACGTGAGGCGCGCTGCAACGTTCTATCAGGAAAAGCTGTGCTTTCGTATCGACTTCTTGCATGGCGTCCCGCCATTTTATGGCTCGGTTTCACGTGATGGCGCTCGAATGCATCTGCGGTTCGTGCACGAGCCGTATTTCGCCGAGCTGGCGCAACGCGAGGAATCGCTGATCGCAGCGTTCATCGAGGTTTCAAACGCGAAGGCTCTCTTTACCGAATTCGAAAGTCGCGCCGTCGCTTTCGCGCAAGGACTCGTCAATCAGGTTTGGGGCGGCATCGATTTCCAGGTCCGCGATCCTGATGGCAATAGGATCTGTTTTGCGGAATATCGAGATTAACGTCGCCCGTCGGGCGTTAGGCTGTTGAACCACGGTAGGTGAAACCGCCGTAGATCAGGACGCAACCGAGCACGAGCGCGACGATGAGGATGGGATAGAAGGTTTGCTCGAAGCGAAGTGACTGATAGAAGCCCGTCTGCGTCGAGGATGGGAGCCAAACGAAGAGGAGACCTTTGATCGTGCCGAGCCAGCCATAAATCGTCACCATCACGGGAAACCATCCACCGCTCCAGCGATTGTGCGCGAGAACGACGGCGAGACCGAGCAACGTCGTAAAGACGCCGGCCACCCAGAGCAGTTCGGAATCGCTAAAGAGGCGATTCATCGTATCGATCGCCGCCGGCTTGTCAACGAGGAGGCCTAGAACCACTAAGACGATCCCAAACCCCAGCAGCTTGCCGAAATACTTCGTTAGCATGATGCGAGTGTAGCACGGCTCGAGCGACGACTGGCTTCTCTGTGACGATGCCGCGGCGGATACGCGTCACCGTTCGACCGGCTCAGGGTAACGCAGGAGCGCTACTGCCAGCGGATCTTCAGCGTCGTCCCGTTATACGTTAGCGCAATGATCGGCCAGCCTCCCCGGTTGTCGCACTGGGTTTCCTTTTGAAGGGTGCCTTGGCCGTAGTAGCCGTCGGGGCCCATATTCGTGCTGCCGTCGAAATCGAAGGACTTCGCGGCATCGTCGCCCAGGGTAACCGAGATGGTGCCTTTTGCCTCTCCATGGACGGCGACCATGAGCCGGCCGTTGTCGCAGTTGTATCCTACGTCGACGCCACCGTACCCGACCAGGTTATACTTGGTCCAGTTATACTCAACCTGAGCTAGCGCCGGGGCGCCGCTCGCGGCCAACAGGCCGGCGAGGAGACCTAGAGAAGCGATTCGGCCAAGACGCATTGCCACATACCCTTTCGGTGAAGTAG
>DATASC010000026.1:0-9050 GCA_036269355.1 Candidatus Cybelea sp.
CCGTTCATCTGGCAGTTCGTGCCCGGAATGCTCCCCGTGCCGTTGCACGCGGCCTCGAAACCATACGAGTCGTGCTCGATGTCCCACGGCGTTTCGAGCACCACCGGCTGCAGCTCGATCTTCTGTCCGGAGCTATTGTATCCGTACGTCGCCGTCTTCGCTCCGGGAAAGCCGTAGAAGAGATTGTTAAAGGAGCGGTTCTCCTGAACGACGATGACGACGTGCTGAATCTTGCCTCGCGCGGGGTCCTTCAACGGGATTACCGTCCGGTTCGCCGCGATCGCGGGCGATTGCGGCGAAGCGTACGGAAGAGATGGCCCGGGCTCGTTCGCGCTGCCGCCACCGCAGGCGGAAACCGCGACGGCGACGACGGACGTGACGAGTAACGTGCGGCCCTTCATTGGTCGTCCGGGAGATGGTGATCGTCCGGCTGGTGCAGGAAGAAATCTTTACCCACTACCGTCGGAATCACTTTGAAAGCCCGCGGCGGCTTCTTGAAGTCGAACTCCTTCGTCGGTGAGGTCGCGCGGGTATCGCTCGCCGCAAGGCGCCCCAAGCCGAACTCGTCCTCGATGAACTTCAGGATGCTGCCGTGTTCGTAGTGAACGTGCGAGACCCGGTCTTTCTTCGCGTATGGCGAGATGATCAGCATCGGTATTCGCATGCCTAGGCCGTCGTAATCGACGTACGCCGGCGGCTCCGGATCGTACCAGCCGCCGTAATCATCCCAAAAGACGAAGATCGCAGTGGAATCCCAGTATTGCGATTGTCCGATCGCGTTGACCAGCGACGCCACCCATTGCGGTCCGCTCGTCGAGCCGGAACCGGCGTGATCGGAGTTCGTCCACGTCGGCGTTACCCAGCTGACGGTACGCAACTTTCCGTTCGACACGTCGGTGAGGAACTGCGATGGCGGGCTGATCACGTCTTTCTTCCAATCCTGCCCGTAATAGATATGTTTGATCGCCTGATACGAGCTCCAGATCCAGGGATAGCCGGAGTAAGAGACCGCGTAGAAGGCCCACGAAAGCCCGGCGGTGTCTAGCTCGTCGCCGAGCGTGGTGGGATCCCAGCAAACGACTTCGTAACCGCTGGGAACCTGGCGCTGCGGACCGACCTCGCCGATCATATCGCCCGAACCGCCGGGACAGCCCCAGGCGCCGTACGGAAAGTTTACCGCCCCGACCGCCTGTCCGGAGATGATGTACTGATGCGAGATAAAGCTGCTCGCATCGAAGTTCGAAGCGTACATTTGATCGGCCAGTACGTATTGCTTGGCCATGTCGAAATATGGCTTCGTCTCGCTGTGCGGGACGTAGCTGTACTGGGGGTTCGGATTGGGGCACGGATTGCCGCGGCCGCCGCAACCCACGCCTTCGTTATTGAAGCCGTTCATCTGGCAGTCAGTGCCGGGAATGCTTCCCGTCCCGTTGCACGCGGCCTCGAAACCCGAGGAATCGTGTTCGATGTCCCAGCTCGTTGCCAGCGTCACCGGCTGCAGCGTGATCTGCTGGCCGGAGGAGTTGAAGCCGGTCTTCGCGGTCGTCGCCCCGGGATATCCGTAGAAGAGATTATTGAACGAACGATTTTCCTGAACGATGATGACGACGTGTTGAATCTTGTGGCTCGATGTCGGCCGCGGCTCGGTTTCGACCGGAGGCCGCGCCGCCGGGGGCGGCTGAAGTTGCTGAAACGGTAATCCCGGAGCGCTCGCGTTCGAGCCGCCGTTGCAGGCCGACAATATGCCGGAACAAACCACGGCGAGGTACGCCCGGTTTACACGCGGATTGCTGCGCATGCACTTACTCCTTAGCGGTTTTAAGTTGTGCTACTCTTCGTCGGGCCAGCGAGGGTCGGGCGGCTGGTGCATGAAGTAGTCCTTGCCCAGCACCGACGGAATCGCTTGGAATGCGCGCGGCGGTTTCTTGAAGTTGAAGCAGTCCTTTTCCGGAGAGGTAGCTCGCGCGTCGCTCGCGGCGAGACGTCCGAGACCGAACTGGTCCTCCACGAACCTCAGGATACTGCCGTGCTCGTAATGCACGTGCGAGACGAAGCTCTTCTTTGCGTACGGTGAAACGATGATCATCGGAATCCGCATGCCGAGCCCGTCGTAGTCGACGTAAGCCGGCGGCTGCGAATCATACCAGCCGCCGTAATCATCCCAAAAGACGAAAATGGCGGTGGAGTCCCAATACTGCGATTCGCCAATCGCGTTAACGAGTGAGGCCACCCAGGCCGGGCCGGTGTTGGAGTTGCAGCCGGCGTGATCGGAGTTCTCGCACGTCGGGGTGATCCAGCTGATTTGCCGCAGCTTTCCGTTCGAGACGTCGTTGAAAAACTGCGTCTGTGGAGTGATGACGTCGTTCTTCCAATCGGAACCGTAATACACGTACCGATTGGCCTGATAGGCGCTCCAAATGTTGCCATCACCGGAGAGCGAGGCCGTGTAGAATCCCCAGGTTACGCCGGCGTTATCGGCCTCCTGGCCGAGCGAGGTGTCGTTATAGCACGCCTGCTGATAACCGTAGGGAACCTGGCGATCGGGTCCGACGAGCGCGACCATATCGCCGGAGCCGCCGTCGCAGCCCCACGCGCCCCAGGGGTAGTTGACCGAGGATTCGGCCTGCGCCGCAATGATGTATTGATGCGAGATGTAGCTGCTCGCGTCGAAGTTCGACGCATACATTTGGTCCGCAACCACGTATTGTTTGCCCATCGCGAAATATGGCTTCGTCTCGGAGTGCGGGACGTAGCTATACTGCGGATGCTGATTTGGGCATGGCGGGCCGCCGCTGTGTCCGCAGCCCACCCATTCCTTGTTGAAGCCGTTGTTTTGGCAGTCCGTTCCAGGGATGCTGCCGGTGCCGTTACAGGCTTCGAAAAACGAAGTAGAGCTGTGATCGAGATCCCAGACCGTTTTCAAGCTAATGGGCTTGAGCTCGATCTGGTTACCGCTTGAGTCGTAACCGTACTTTGAAGTCGTAGCTCCGGGAAAACCGTAGAGGAGGTTATTAAAAGACCGATTCTCTTGAACGATGATAACGACGTGCTTGATCTTACCGCTGGCCGCGTGGCGGCGATGGAAAGGCTCGACGGTCGAGCTAACGCGCTGCGGCGTTTGAAGGAAGGCCGGAAGGCCGGGAGCGCCGCTGGCAATGCCGTTGGCGGCCGGAATATTGTTACCGTTGCAAGCTGAAAATACGAGCGCTAAAGCCGCGATGACAAGCGGCCGGCTCCCGGGCGGGTTACAACGCATTCGCGTCTCCTTAAAGAGCTGGGTGGCCTACGCTCCGTTACGACGTTTCGCGCAGAAGTCCCCATAGAAAATAAATGACGTGAATCAACTTCCGCGTTCGAATACCATGCTGACGCGCGTGCCATCGGAAGTGTCGATCGTTAGCTGCGCCGCGATCGCCCGGATGATGCGCAGGCCGAATCCGCGCCCCGGCAACGGGCGCCGGTCGACGAACGATCCGTTGTCCGAGATGACGACACAGAGGCGCCCTCGCCGATCCAGTTTCGCGCGGAGTTCGAGATAGCGCTTGGTCGATTTTTCGCTTCGCGCGTACGCGTGTTCCACGATGTTGGCCAATGCCTCACCGGCCGCGGTCGTGATGTCTTCGAGCGCTTGTCGCTCGAACTCGAGCGCCTGCAAGAACGCCGCGAGCGCGTGACGGACGGGTGCCACGTACCGCGACTGCGCCGGGCAGCGAAGAGAGAGCCGCTGCGCGCCGCTCACGAGCCGCCGGCGCGCTCTCTGAGGTACTCCATCGCCTCGGCGGCGTCGCTGAAGATTTTGAAAGCACCCGCCAAACCTGCGTACTGTACGAGGCGCGCGAACTGCGGCGTTCGGATCACCAGCGCGACCGGCCGGTCGTTACGCGTGGCCTCGGCACAGAAACGCAGCAACTCGGTCAACGCGATCGAATCCGCATAGGTGACCTCGCCCAAATCGAGCAGAACCGCGGTGCCCGTGCTTGCGGCGGCGAGCGCGTCCCGGATTTCGCCTTTTCGCGCGATCTCAAGTTCGCCGCTCAGGCGGACGACGTCTACCATCTCGCCGCTCATGCAATCCTCCGAGGTGATGCCGAAGTAGCTGGCGCTTCCCACAACCGCGCAGTCAAAATCGCGATATCGTCGGCAATTCTACTATTACTGAAGATCCTGTCGCGAATCGCCTTGGCGGCTTGCCCTCGCGGTACGTCCGCCGCCGACTCGATGGCCTCCATCAACGCCGCCTCCCCCCCTTCCAAATCGCGTGCGTACTCGATCACGCCGTCCGTGTAGAGCACGATCATTGCTCCGGGGACGGTCGCCGTCGTTCGAGTCACATACGTGGTCTTCGCAGAGACTCCCAGCGGCAGCGCGCCGAACTCCAGCAGCGCCGCATGCCGCCCCGGCTCCAGGAGTATCGGCGGCGGATGCCCCGCGACCGCGTAGCTAATCGCGAAGGTTCGCGTATCGACGACCGCGCAAGCTGCCGTGATCAGCGGCGATTTTACGCGGACGAGCTCGAGATTCGCGCGAGCGAGCAACGCGGCCGGATCCGCATCGATGAGCGCCGAGCCGATGATCAACTGACGCGCTCGATTCATGCCGATTACCGCATCGATGCCGTGACCGGTGACGTCGCCGATCACCAGCAACACGCGTTCGGCCGGGAGCTCGAGGGCGTCGTACCAATCGCCGCCGACCTTCGACTCCTCGGTTGCGGGGAGATAGGTCGCGCTCAAGCTCATCGCCGGCAGATTCGGAAAGACGCGCTCCGAGAAGGCTTGCTGGAGGGTGTCGGCGATGCGCTTTTCAGCCGCGTACGCGGCGCGCGCCTCGGCCGAGTGCCGCCGTTCCGCTTCGGATTGCGTGCGTTCGCGTTCGAGCCGTTCACCAAGCCGGTACTGCTGCACCGTGAAGATGAGTGCGGCGAGCACGACCGCGAGGATCGAAGCCAGAGCCAACGCGCCGATCGAGAAGACCGCGCGTTGCGCGCCGGCATCGACGAGCGCGCCGCGGCTCGCGAGATCCACGTCGATCGCGACACCGTCGGCACGTATGCGATCGACGAGCTTCTTCCCCCGTAACTCCAGCCGCGGAGCGGGTCCGTGTGTGAGGATCAGCGGAACGGCGACCTCGTGCAGCCAGCGGAGATTCGTTGCCATCGCGTCGCGCAGTGGCGGGAGCGCCTCATTCACCTTGAGCCGGCGCAGGTCGGAGCCGACGCGCTGGGCCGCGACCGGGAAACTCCTTCGCCCCACGTAGTACGGCGCGAGCAAAATCGGCTCCCGGGCGGAGACGTAGCCGCGCATGCCCGTCTCCTCGTTGAGTTGCGCGTTGAGCATGTCCGCGACGTGCGTGCGCGCGACGCGGATGTCCTCGGCGTCACGAAACGACGCTCGTACGATGTCTCGAACGTAAAAACCCGCCGCAACCAACAGGGCGACGACGAGCACGATGAATGCCAGCGTAAGCGCGAGCGGCGCGTGGCGCCGCACGTTTCGTGCGCGTGCTTCAGTGTCCAAGATGCCATCCATGCTGCGGACAGGGATAGGGATGGAGCCGTCGCGCCTTTGGAGGTATCGCGCGCTCGGCCGCCTTCTTCGTTTCGAAGGCTGTTTTCGGCGCGCCGGTTCGAGTGTAGCACGAACGCGCGCCGCCCGACTTCCGCGCGTTCACTCCAGCGCCCACTTCACCGACTCCAGGTCGTTCCTATTCTTTGCATCGTTCCGAATCGTATAAGGGGGCCGCTATCAAGTTCCTCCCTAGGCTTGCCTGGTCATTGAAAGCTATGGATCGCGAGGGTTCGGGTGATGCCCTCATCGTCGAAGCTCCAAATCTTTTTCGCGAGCAGATCGACGCATCCGGACTCCTTCTGCAACGTTCCTTCGACGATGAGCGTCGACGACGATCGTATCGGACGCCGATAGGTTTCGTAAACGTCGGGACGCACGATGACGTTGACGATTCCGGTCTCATCCTCGAGCGTCAGAAAGACGAAGCCCTTAGCGGTGCCCGGACGCTGTCGAGTGATCACTAGGCCGCCGGCGCGGCAGAGACTGTTGCGATTCAGGCTCGCCAGCCGTGCGGCCGGAACGACGTTCTGCGAGTCGAGGTGCTTGCGAAAGTGCTCTATCACTTGTCCCGATGGCGTAACGCCCGTCGACCAGAGATCGAAGGCGACGAGTCTCTTTGCCGAGGGCGCTTCGAGCTCGGCGGCAGGCTCGTCTAAATCCATAAGCGCGCCGAGCTCGCCGCGCGCTTGGCGTTCGTCGAGACCGCGGAGCGCCCACATCGCCTCGCGGCGCGATGCGTACCAGGGTGCGAAGGCTCCCGCGATCGCGAGATTTTCGAGCGTCTCGCGTTCGAGCTGCGTGCGTTGCGCAAACGCGAGAACGTCGTCAAACGGTCCCCGCGCGATGGCCGCTTCCAAACGCTTTCGCTGAACCTCACCCAGGCCGCGTACTAGATGAAATCCTAGCCGCAAGGCTCCGCCGCGCTCCACCACGGACCAATACTCGCTCGCGTTGACTTCGATCGGCTCGATCGTCACGCCATGGCGGCGCGCGTCGTTAACCAGCACTTCGGTCGAGTAGAAACCCATCGGCTGCACGTTGAGAATCGCCGCGGCAAAGACCGCGGGAAGATGGCATTTGAGATACGCCGACGCGTAGGCCAAGAGCGCGAAGCTGGCCGCATGCGATTCGGGGAAGCCGTAGTCGGCAAATCCTTCGAGCATGTGAAAGAGCTGCTCCGCCGCGGGACGGTCGATGCCGTTGGCAACCATGCCGTCGACGAGCTTAGCGTGCATCGCTTCCATCCGCTCGCGCGAACGCTTGTGTCCCATCGCGCGGCGAAGTTGATCGGCCTCGCCCGGAGAAAATCCGGCCGCCTCGATTGCCAATCGCATTCCCTGCTCTTGAAAGAGCGGCACCCCGAGCGTGCGCTCCAGCACCGGCTTCAGCTTGGGATGCGGATACGTGACCGGTTCGGCGCCCGAGCGTCGCCGCAGAAACGGATGGATCATCTGACCTTGAATCGGACCCGGCCGAATGATCGCGACCTGCATCACGATATCGTAAAAGCAGGTTGGTTTTAACCGCGGAAGCATCGACTGCTGCGCGCGGGATTCGATCTGAAAGACGCCGATCGTGTCGGCGCGCTGCATCATCGCATAGGTCGGCGGATCGCTCGCCGGAATCGTGTGCAGTTCGAGATCGCCGGCTACCGCCGGCCCTTCGACTCCGCTCAGGACAGGCTTCAGCCACGGATCGCCGCGCGCGACGGATCGCCGGTAGATCGTGAAGGCTTCCCGCAAGAGCGAAAGCATCCCCAAGCCAAGCAGGTCGATCTTGATCAAGCCCAGCTCTTGAAGGTCGTCTTTATCCCATTGCACGACCGTACGATCGCGCATCGTCGCCCATTCGACGGGCGCGACCCGCACGAGCGGATCGCGCGTGATCAGCATGCCTCCCGAATGAATCCCCAAATGGCGTGGAAAGTTCGCGATCCGGCGGCAGAGCGCAAAGAGCATTTCGGGCCCGCTGCCTTCGGGCAGGGCTTCGCGGGTGTCGAACTCTCGCGCGATAGCATCGACGGCTTCCAGGGAGAGTCCCAGCGCCTTGCCGACGTCGCGGATCGCCGAACGCGTCCGATACGTGATCACTTCCGCGACCATCGCCGCGTTCGCCCGCCCGTAACGCTCGTAGACGTATTGGAGGATGCGCTCGCGGTCTTGATGGGCAAAGTCGATGTCGATATCGGGAATCTCGCGCCGCTCTTCCGACATGAATCGCTCGAAGAGCAGATTCATTCCAATGGGATCAACCGCCGTGATGCCGAGCGCGTAGCAGACCGCCGAGTTTGCGGCCGATCCGCGCCCCTGACAGAGCACCCCGAGCCGGGCCGCTTCGCGTACGATATCCCAAACGATCAGAAAATATCCGGCGAGGTCCATCTTGGCGATCAGACCGAGCTCGTACTCGAGCTGCCGCTCGACCTTCGTTTCGAGCGGCAACGGATAGCGTGTCGCGGCGCCTTCGTAAACGAGACCACGGAGGTAACGCTGGGGAGAACTATCTTTGGGCACGGGAAAGAGCGGGAACTGTTCCGCTAAGCGTTCGAGCCTAAAACGGCAGCGCTGCGCGATTGTATGCGTTGCGGCGACGGCTTCAGGATATCGAGCGAAGAGGCGGCGCATGGCGGCGGCCGATTTGAGATGGTACTCAGCGTTGGGCCGAAGCGCGTTGGCGGCTCGCGCCGCTTCGAGCGTGGTGCGGTTACGAACGCAGGCGAGCACGTCGGCGACGAGCGCATCGTCTTTGGCCGCATACGCCACTCCATTGGTCGCAACATAAGGAACGCCGCATTCGCGCGCGAGCGCCACGAGCCGTACGTTCCGCCGCACCTCTCGTGGCGTGAGGTGCTGCTGGAGCTCGAGATAGAAACGTTCGCCGAAGAGGCGCTTATATGCCGCGATGCGCGCGGGATCGGCGCCTCCGAACTCGCCGCCGCACAGTGCGATCAAGCCGTCGCTGCGGCCTTTGAAATCCTCCAAACGCAAACGCGCATCGCCTTTCCGGCCGCGCATCTGCGCACGCGAGATGAGCTCGCAAAGATTCGCATAACCCGCTTCATTTTCGACCAAGAGCACCAGGCGCGTAGCATCCTCGAACGTGAGCTCGCTGCCGAGGATCGCGTCCACTCTACGCCGGCGCGCATGGTTCGAAAAACGTACCGCCCCATAGAGGCCGTCGCGATCGGTCAGCGCAATCGCGCTCAATCCCAATTCGGCCGCGCGCTCTACCAGCTCTTCGGGATGCGAACCTCCTTGTAAGAAGCTAAAGTTCGAGTAGGTATGGAGTTCGGCATACTGTTCTTTTTCCGATGTGGACACGGGTGACTCAAAGACGCTCGTCACCCGCGCCCACATCTTCAATCAAACGGTATGCTTTGGGGTGAAAGATGGGTTTACTCATACACGCCGCGAAGAAACCAGTGCGAGCCTTGATGGTAGATGCGCGCAAAGGTTCCGTCTTCGAGCACGACGTCGTACTCAT
>DATASC010000027.1:0-6119 GCA_036269355.1 Candidatus Cybelea sp.
CTATCATCGAGATACCGGCGACGATCCACACCGGAATCAAGAGCCGGTCCGAAACGCCCGCGGGAAGCGCCGCGTAGATAAACCGCGCGAAGACGGCAAGCGTTCCCGCCTTCGTGGCAACGCTCATGAACGCAGTCACGGGCAACGGCGCGCCTTGGAAAACGTCGGGCGTCCACGTGTGGAACGGCACGAGGCTCAGCTTAAAGACGATGCCGATCAAGAACATGCCGGTGCCGATCCAAAAGAGGGGATTCGTCGCGAGCACGGGGTTCACGAAGTCGGCCAGCCGCACGCTCCCCGTCGCGCCGAAGAGCAGCGCGAATCCGAAAAGCAAGAACCCGGTCGCGGTCGAGCTGAGTATCAGATATTTGAGCGCGGATTCGCGCGCCGTCTTCCGATCGACGGCGCCGCAGAGCGCGTAGAGTCCGAGCGAGAGCAGCTCGAGGCCGAGAAAGATCATGAGCAGATTCGCGGCGCCGGCCATCAGCATGGCGCCGCACGCGCTCCACAGCATGATCGCCGTCATGCCGGCGACGCGCTGCGCGGGACCGATAGCGCCGTAGAGAATCACCGAGCCCGCGGCCGCGATCAGCACGACCTCTTGAAAGACCGTTGCGAAACCGCCGGCCATGAAGCCGCCGAAGAACGCGTCGTAGTTGTGCCCGTACTGGCGCGCTGCGAGATACGCGCCCGCGAGAATGCCGACCAGAGCGATGACGATCGACGCGTACCGCCGAGCTTGACGCACCGAGAAGAGATCGACGATCAGCACCGCCAGCGCCGCAACCGCGACCGCGCTTACCGGGCCGATCGCTTGCCAGTCGTGGGCTGTGAAGGGAAGCTTCATAGGCGCAGCAGCGGCGCCGGATCGACGCCTAACGCGATCAATGCGACGAGGAGCGGCGCGACGGCGAGGCCTTCGAGCCAAGTAAGATCGGCGCGCACCGGAACGTCCGCGACTTCGGGTCCATTCATGAGATCCTGATAGAGGCGAATCATGTAGGCAGACGCGATCACGATTGCGATGAGTGCGACGATGACCGGCCAGACGTAGCCGGCCTGATAGACGCCGATGAGAATCACCAGCTCGCCGACGAAGCCGGCGAGGCCGGGCAGCCCGAGTGCCGCGAGCGCCGCGATACAAAGCGCGCCCGCGAGCCGCGGATTCTTCCATCCCAGCCCGCCGAGCCGCAGCAGCGAGCGCGAATCCTCGCGTTCCTCGATGTAACCGAGCACCAGAAAGAGCGCCGCGGAGAATAACCCGTGCGCGACGATGTAGACCAGGGCGCCCTTGAGCGCCAGCGGATTGCGCGAGGCGATCGCGATCACGATGAGTCCGAGATGCGAGAGCGACGAATACGCGACGATACGCTTCGCGTCGTTCTGCACGAGCGCGATGACCGCGCCGTAGATTAGCGAGATTGCCGCGAGCACGATCAACGGCTCGGCGTACGCGCGCAAGTAGTCGGGCAGCAGCGCGAGCGTAATGGCGATGAGGCCGTAGAGGCCTGCCTTCGATTGCACCGCAGATACGACCGCGACCATCGGTGCGGGCAATCCGCTGTACGTCGGCGGCATCCACGTGTGCAGCGGCCAGACCGGCGTTTTCACCAAGAAGGCAACGGCGAAGCCCGCGAAAATCCAGGGCGCCCACGCGCCGACGAGCGGCGTGACGCTCCTGCCTATAACGTCGGTCGATCCGTAGATCACGCCGAACGCCGCGGTCGCGAGCAGCAGCGTCAGGCCGCCCGCAAAGTTATAGATGAAGTACCGCCACGCCGTAACCGGGTGCTCGCCCCAGCCGAGCAATCCGAAGAAGACCGGGATCAGCATCAGATCCCAGAAGAGCGCGAAGACGAGCAGATCGCGCGCGAGGAAGAGCCCGAGCATCGTGCCCTCGAGCATAAGCACGAGCGCGATGAAGTCGCGCGCGCGAGCGACGCGCGTCGCGGGAATCGCGCACGCGGTACAGAGCGCGAGCAGCAGCGCGAGCCAGAACGAAAATGGCGTCGCTCCGAAGTGGAAGGCGGCGGCGAATGGCCGTGAGAGCCAGTGCACGCTCCACTCGTGCGTTCCGGCGGCGACCAGCATCGCGATCGTCGCGATCGCCACGAGCGTGCCGATCGTCCGCGATAGCGTGCGATCGGCGCGCGGAAGCGCGAAGAGCAGCGCGCCGGCGAGGATCGGCAGGAGGATCGTGATCGGTACGAGCGCCATCAGTGCGCGGCTCCCGCGGCGATCGCGTAGTAGACGATGAAGCAGGCCGCGCCGAAGAAGAGTATCAACGCGTAGGCGCGCACGAAGCCCGTTTGGAACGAGCGAACGACCGCCCCGCCCCAGCCCGCCCAGTAGACGAGTTCCCTGACCGCGCCGTCGAGGACGTGCGGGTCGAGCACGCGTCCGAAGAACAGACCGAGCCGCCGTGCCGGCTTCACGAACAAGAACTCGATAATCTCGTCGACGTAGAAGCGATTGGTCAAAATCGCCGGCATATGTTCGGCCTCACCCCGCAGGCGCGCGACCGCATCTTGCTGCACTTCCGGCCGCGCGTAGCGATACCACGCGACGGCGAAGCCTACGATCACGAGCGCGAAGACGATGGCCGAGGTCATTCCTTCGGAGATCGGCGGCGCGGCGGCCGTCGCGGCAGCGGAAACCTGGCCGAAGAGCGGCGCGAAGAAATGCGCCCACGGCGAACTCTCTCCGCCGAACATCAGCGCGCCGCCGATGGCGACGCTCGGCACCACTAAGATTCCGACCGGCAGATTCATCACCCATCCCGGCAGATGCAAATGCGACGTGTCGAGTTTGCCGCGATACTCGCCCAAGAACGCGACGAAGAGCAGACGGAACATGTAATAGGCCGTGATGCCGGCGGTTACGATGCCGACGGCGTAAAGCCACGGATGCCCGTGCACGAGCGCGCCGTAGATCACTTGATCCTTTGAGAAGAACCCGCTGAAGCCGGGAACGCCGCAGATCGAAAGCACCCCGGTCAGCATCGCCCAGAATGCGAAGGGCATCTTCTTCCACAGGCCGCCCATCTGCCGTACGTCCTGCTCGTTGGCGAGCGCGTGAATCACGAGGCCCGACGTGAGGAAGAGCTGCGCCTTAAAGAACGCGTGCGTGAAGAAGTGCGCGACGCCGCCTTCGTACGCGCCGACGCCGACGCCCATGATCATGTAGCCGATCTGCGACATCGTCGAATAAGCGAGGATGCGTTTGATGTCCCACTGCGCCGTCCCGAGAATCGCGCCCGCGAGCGCAGTGACGCCGCCGACCGTGCCGACCAGGAGCTGCGCCTGCGCGCTATGGCTCCACAGCGGCGCGCAGCGGGCGACGAGATAGACGCCCGCGGTCACCATCGTCGCCGCGTGAATCAGCGCGGAGACCGGCGTCGGGCCCTCCATCGCATCGGGCAACCACGTGTGCAGCGGCACCTGCGCCGACTTTGCCGCGGCGCCTATGAAGAGCGCGACGCAGATTGCGAAGATCAGCGGCGCGGCCCAAGAACCGGCCGCGGCGAAGGCGTCGCCGAAGCCGATCGAGTGCACGTTGGCGACGATCAAGAAGATCGCGAACATGATGCCGACGTCGCCGACGACGTTGATCACGAACGCCTTGCGGGCCGCCGCGACGGCGGTCGGGCGTTCGAACCAGAATCCGATGAGGAAGTACGAAGCGAGGCCGACGAGACCCCAGCCGACGAGCAGGCCAATGAAGTTGTCGGAGAGCACGAGCGTCAGCATCGCAAAGATGAAGAAACTCATGTAGGCGAAGAAGCGCGCGTAAGCGCGGTCGCCTTCCATGTAGCCCACCGAGTAGAGCACGATTAGGAAGCCGACGCCGGTAATTATGAAGGTCCAGATCAGCGAGAGCGGATCGAGCAGCAGTCCGAAATCGAAGCCCGGCATCCAGGTTCCCAGCACCTGATGCGCGCCGAGCGCGTCGCCGGCTTGTTGCGTTCCGGCGCCCCACGAGAGCAGGGCGAGAAAGAACGAGATGCCGACGACCCCCGCGACGAGCCACCCAGCCAGTGTCCGAAGCTGCGGCCCGAGGGCCCAAGCGATTACCGCGCCGGCGAGCGGCAGAAGCCACAACGCGACGAGCAGCGGATACGAGCCGGCGACGCCAAGTGCGTGATGCATCATCCGTGCAGCGCCCTTACTTCGTCGACGTCCACGTATCGCTGCGGCCGGAAGGTCGTTACGATAATCGCCAACCCAATCGCGGCCTCCGCGGCCGCGACGGTGATCACCAAGAACGCGAAGATGTGTCCGACGTTCTGCAGCCACGCGCGGGCGAACGCGATGAAGAGCAGGTTCGCGGCATTGAACATCAGCTCGATGCTCATCAGCATCACGAGCGGATTGCGGCGCACGATGACGCCGGCGACGCCGATGAAGAACATGACGGCAGCGAGGGCGACGTAGTTGATCAGCGGGGCGGCCATCATCAATCGGTTCCCTCCCGCAGAATCGCCTCGCGCATCGCGCGGTCGGCCTTCGCCTCGCTGCGGCGTGCATCGGCGTCCTTCATCTGCTCGCCGCCGAGCGTGATGACGCCGATCACCGCGACCATCAGGATCAAGGCGGTGACTTCGAAGGGCAGCAGCTGTACCGTGAAGAGCGCGGTTCCGAAGTCGGCCACGCTGCCGAACGCGTTCGCAGCGCCGACGGGACCGCGCGGCAGACGCGGCGCGATCATGGCCGCCTGCACGACGGCGTAGACCAGGAATCCGAACGAAACGGCGACGACGATTGCGGCGGGAGCCCAAATCTTCGGCAGTTTATTCGGTCCCATCTCGAACGGCGCGACCCCGCTGCTGAGCAGCGCGATGACGAAGACGAAGAGCACGAGAATCGCGCCGGAATAAACGATGATCTGTATAACCGCCAGGAACTCTGCCGAGAGCGTGACGTACGTCACGGCCAGCACCGCGAAGTTGAGCAAGAGCGCAACCACGCTGTAGACCGGCTTCGAGGCCGCGATCGTCCAGACGGCGCTCGCGATCAATACGATCGCCAGAACCCAAAACTCAATCACTCGCGGTCGCCACCGTTCTCAACGTTGTCATCCTGAGCGTAGTCCCCTGAGCTTGGCGAAGGGGACGCAGTCGAAGGGCGAAGGGTGACACGCGGCGGCTTAATGAGCGTCAGACCCTTACGCTGCGTGGTTAGCACTTCGCCGCGCCACGTCGCGGAGTAACCGCGCTCGATGTCGGTGGTCGACTTGATCGATGCAACGCGCCCGAGGTCGCCGGGAATTCCGCCGGGGCGTTCGTCGGGCGGCGTTCCGACGCCGGCGTCGACGGGAACGATGAGCCGGTCCTTGTCGTAGATGAATGAGCCGCGGCGGTAGTCGGCCATCTCGAAGCGCGGCGTTAGCACGATCGCGTCGGTCGGACACGCTTCTTCACACATCCCGCAAAAGATGCAGCGCAACTCGTCGATCTCGTAGCGCGCGGCGTAGCGCTCGCCGGGCGACCGCCGGTCGTCGGGCGAGTTCTCCGCGCCGATGACGGTGATCGCGTTTGCGGGGCAGACGCTCGAGCAGAGCTCGCAGCCGATGCAGCGTTCCTTCCCGTCGCCGTAGCGGCGCAGCTCGTGCAGCCCGTGAAAGCGCGGCGCGTGCTGTTTCTTGACCGACGGATATTGCACGGTGGGACGCCGCCGGAACATGAAGCCAAAGGTGATCGACAAGCCTTTGAGGATGGCGCCGATGTTGAGCAGATGCTTGCGCGACGAAATCATGCCGCTCATCCTCGATACGCGACGACGATCGCCGTCACCACCAGATTGGCCGTTGCGACCGGCAGCAACACCTTCCAGCCGAACGCCATCAGGCGATCGTAACGCAGGCGCGGCAGCGTCGCACGAATCCACATGTAGAAGAACATGAAACACGCGACCTTGATGACGAACCAGGCGATGCCTGGAATCACCGTGAGGCCGAATGGTGCGTTCCATCCGCCGAAGAAGAGCAGCGTGGCGATGCACGAGATCGTCAGCATGTTGACGTACTCGGCGATGAAGAACAGCCCGAAGCGCAGTCCGGAGTACTCGGTGTGGAAGCCTCCGACGAGCTCCGTCTCGGCTTCGACCAGATCGAACGGCGTG
>DATASC010000028.1:0-12898 GCA_036269355.1 Candidatus Cybelea sp.
CCCAAAGCGACTGGCGAACGTCAAGACGTTCGTCGACCTCAAGAGAACGCTTAACAACGGTGTGCTTCCGCGTTTTTCATTCATCGTTCCGGATGAGTGCCACGACATGCACGGCTCGGCGCCGCTCTGCCCTGGTCCGAACGAGGCCTTGGTCGAGGCCGGCGACACCACAGTGCAGAGACTGGTTCAACACATTATCAACTCGGGCTCGTTTACGCGCCACACGCTACTGTTCATTACCTTCGATGAGGGTGATAACACCTTAGGCTGCTGCGATTCGCTGCCGGCACAGAGCGGCGGTCACATCCCGCTGATTTTGCTCGCAGGCGTTCCGGGAGCCGTGAGGTCGGCCCAACCTTACAATCACTATTCGCTGCTGGCGACGATCGAAGAGGTTTGGGGCTTGCCGAAGCTCGGCTATACGGCCGATACGAAGAACGTCAAACCGATGAACGACCTTCTACCCTAAAGGCGGCGACGGGGACCGACGCTTAGCGTAGGGACAGAACCGATACGCTGTAAGCCGGAAGCCCGAGGGGCACGCTCGTTCCCACTTTGCCGAGGGAGTGCTTCTCGGGACCGACCCACTCGTCGTTTTTGGATTTGTCGTACTGCGTCTTGCCATAGACGATTAGCGCTGCGGTGAAGCTGGTTTGCTTAGAACCGGATACGCGTGCCTCGACATCGACCGGCTCGAGCGTATTGTTGAAGATCGCAAACGCATAGCCGCTGCCCTGCGCAAAGCCGTAGGCGCGCACGCGATGCAACGTCTTGGGTACCGTGACGTCGCGGACCGAAGAGCCTTCTGGTATTGCGTGAGCCATCAGCGCCATGGCGCGCGCGGTGGGAAACGGCGTGCCGCCAGGAATCTTGGGCGTCTTCGCGCAGCCCTCGTACGGGTTCGGCAAACCGTCGGAGAAGAGCGCCTCGCTTCCGAAGTGCTGCCAGCCGTAGAGCTTCTTCGAGAAATCCCCGTTCTCGTCGCAACTGCCGAAGGCGAGCCAGAAGGTCGATCGCGGCACCCCGGCTTCCATCAACGTTCCCAGCATCTGCCCGACGAAAAGGCCGTTAACGATCGAGACGGATTGCTTGCCCTCTTTGCCGGCGTCGTTGTTATATTCGCCGAGATAAATCGGCAGGTTCTGCGCGAGACCGGCGGCGGTCATCTGCGAGCGCAGTCCTTTGAGGTCGCGCGCGAACTTCTCGATCGCCGGTCCGAGCAGAAAGGCGTCGCTGTCGGTGTCGAACTGCGGATAGTAATGCACCTCGACGAAATCGAACGGCTGCGCCTCACGCAGCACGACGTCATTCCAGGCGCGATCGTTAGGCGTATCGACGACGACGCCGACCTGCGCTTGCGGATCGGCCGCCTTCACTTGGGGGTAGTAGCCGTTCTTGACCGCCGCGGCGTAGGTGTGCGGATCGTGCGGGTGCTTGTGAAGATCGTACTCCCACGAGCCGTATACCTCGTTTCCGACCGTCCAATAGGCGACGCCATAGCGGTGCGCGCGGGCATACGCTGCCCACGCTGCCGCTTCGCTCGGATCGCCGCCGCCGTCGCACGCGCGATTGCTTCCGTAGTTGAGCGTGATCGCGATGCGAATTTTCAGCGGCGCGGCGACGCGGCGCATCAGATGGTCGAAGGTCGACGGCGGCGTGATGTAGCCTTGCTGGTCGCAGAGCGTGCCGCCGTGCTCCCAGTGGTACGCGTCCGATTCCGATCCGCCGGGAAAGCGAACGAGACGTATCCCGGTTTGGTGTAAAGACGGGTTTACGAACGGCTGGAGAAAGTCGTACCACGTGTCGAGCGATGCGCCATACACTTCCGGAGAGACGGCGGGTCCCGTCGAACGCGCGTCGAGCTCGATAACCTGCGCGGCAAACTGTTTCTGCGAACGCACCGGCGTTTGAAACGATGCCGTCGCCGGAACGTTCTCGTGGCTGCCGCAGCCGGCTGCGAGAACCGAACCCAAGGTCGCTGCGAGCATCTGCCAATAGCGCATCGTGGCCTCCTCGAGGGGAGTATAACGCAGTGATTGACCGAACGTACGTTCGCATGATAGAGTCGTTATCGTGAAGGTTGAGAGCGCGCCGTGAGCTGGCTGTCACGCCTGCGCTCCTCGCTCGGCCGAGCCCGGGAGAGTTTTGCGGCCGTTACGCGCCTCGGGCGCGCCGAGCGTCCTCTCACGCCCGAGTTCTGGGACGAGCTTGAAGAGACGCTGATCCTTGCCGATTTCGGCGTACCGGCGACGCAGAAGATTCTGACCGGTCTGCAGACCGTCGCGAAACAAGAGGAGTGGAAGACGGCCGACCAGCCGATTGCGCGTTTCCGTAAAGACGTCGAGCGGTTCTTGACGCTCGCCGATGCGACGTTACGGCTCGATCGAAATCCGGCGGTCATATTGATCGTCGGCGTCAACGGCAGCGGAAAGACCACGACGATCGGCAAGCTTGCGACGCAGCTGCGACGCGAGCGCAAGCGCGTGCTGCTCATCGCAGGCGATACGTTTCGCGCGGCGGCGGCGGAGCAGCTCGCGATTTGGGCCGAGCGCAGCGGCGCCTCGATCGTTCGCGGCGCCGAGGGAGCCGATCCGGCCTCGGTAGCGTTCGACGGCATACGCGCCGCGAAGGCGCGCGGCGCCGACGTCGTGATCGTCGACACCGCGGGACGCTTGCAGACGAAGACCAACCTCATGGAGGAGCTCAAGAAGATCCGGCGCGTGATCGAACGCGAGCTTGGCGAGCCGCCGGCCGAGACGCTGCTCGTGGTCGACGGCACCAACGGTCAGAACGCAATCTCGCAGGCGAAGCTCTTTCATGCGGCAACCGAGCTCACCGGAATCGTCATCACGAAGCTCGACTCGACGGCAAAGGGCGGCGTTCTCGTCGCAATCGTCGACGAGTTGGAAGTCCCGATCAAGTTCGTGGGTCTCGGCGAGGGGGCCGACGACCTGCGTCCCTTCGTCCCCGCGGAGTTCATTGATGCGATCTTCGAGGACGAACAGAATGCCATACCCTTGGCACACAGACGTGAGAGCGTGATGTAAGGAAAACAAAGAAAGGAACCATATGGCAGCAGAAGACGAACGGCAACTCGCCCTCACCAACGCGCTCGCTCAAATCGAGCGTCAGTTCGGCAAAGGCTCGATCATGCGGATGGGCGATTTTCAGGAACGTATGGCCTTCGAGGTCGTCCCGACGGGGTCGATCGCGCTCGACTTGGCCTTAGGCATCGGCGGATTACCGCGAGGACGCATCGTGGAGATCTACGGTCCTGAATCGAGCGGAAAGACGACGCTGGCGCTCCACGCAATTGCCGAGGCGCAGAAGACGGGGGGCACCGCGGCCTTCGTCGACGTCGAGCACGCCCTCGATCCTAACTACGCCGCGGCGCTCGGCGTCGATCTCGATAACCTGCTCGTGTCGCAGCCCGACACCGGCGAGCAGGCGCTGGAGATCGCCGAGATGCTCACGCGCAGCAATGCGGTCGACGTGGTGGTCGTCGATTCGGTTGCCGCGCTGGTGACGCGAGCCGAGCTCGAAGGCGACATGGGCGACGCGCACGTCGGACTGCAGGCGCGCTTGATGTCGCAGGCGCTGCGCAAGCTAACCGCCGCGATCTCGCGCAGCAAGACCGTCATGATTTTCATCAACCAGCTTCGCGAGAAGGTCGGCGTGATGTTTGGCAACCCCGAGACGACTTCGGGCGGCCGGGCGCTGAAGTTTTACGCGTCGGTGCGTCTCGACGTGCGCAAGCTCGAGACGATCAAGGTCGGCCAAGACGTGGTCGGCACGCGCACGCGCGTCAAGGTCGTCAAGAACAAGGTCGCTCCGCCGTTCCGGCAGGCCGAGTTCGACATCACCTACGGACACGGCATCTCGAAGATGGGATCGATCCTCGACGTTGCGCTCGATCAGAACATCGTCGGCAAGAGCGGCTCGTGGTACACCTACGGCGAGCAGCGCATCGGGCAAGGTCGTGAGAACGCCAAGGCATTTCTCGAAGAGCACACCGACCTCGCCGGTGAGATCGAAGCGAAGATCCGCGAAGCGCTCGGCACCCTTCGACAGGCTCAGGATGACAAGAGAGCATCAACCAATGGGAAGGCTCCAGCCGCAGTCGCCGATTGAGTCGCTCGAGCCTGCGCGAAGCGCAGCCCTGAGCGAGGTGCGAAGCACCGAGTCGAAGGGTCAGGATGACAAATAGGGCGTACAGTGCGGCTCTGGCGTTTTTGGCGCGCCAGCGCTGCACGGAGGCGCGTCTCTGGAGCCATCTCGAGCGTAAGGGATTCGACGACGACGCCACGCGTGCGGCGATCGATCGCTGCAAGCGCGAGGGCTTCCTCGACGATCGCCTCTACGCGCGGCTCTACGTCGAGGGCAAGCGAAAGCCGCTCGGCAACGACCGGCTCGTCGGCGAACTCGTTCGCAAGGGAATAGACGATGACGCCGCGGCGCAAGCCGTCGCGGCGCTTGAAGAAGACGAAGGCTCGCGCTGCAGCGTGGCCTTCGATCGTCTCCTGAACAAGAATCCCGGCATCGAATATCCGTCGGCGGCGCGGCGCCTCGAACGCCTCGGCTTCCCGGCCGCTACGATCTATCGCGTTCTACGCGATCACGCGTCGCGCTTCGGCCCTCTCGCGGTCATTCGCCCCGAGAGCGAGCGCAGCGAGCAGCCGAGAGGTCAGGATGACTGAGCTAGGTCATTGTCTCAATAGGCGATATCCTCGGGCACTCGTCTCGCCATGGCTGCCCCAACCGTTCTGGTTGCCGAAGACGATTGCGCGATTCGCGAGTTGCTGACGCATCATTTGCAGCGCGAAGGTCTTGCGGTCGTTGGACTCTCCAACGGTCACGCAGCGCTCCGCCACGCGCGTGGCGCGGCAGACTTGCTCGTTCTCGACGTTGGATTGCCCGGCGTCGACGGCTACGACGTCGTGCGTACGCTGCGCCGAGAGGAGCGCACGCTGCCGATCGTCCTGCTTACGGCGCGAACGGAGGAAATCGATCGCGTGCTCGGGTTCGAACTCGGCGCCGACGATTTCATCGCTAAGCCGTTCTCCGCGCGCGAGGTCGTCGCGCGGATCAAGTCGATTTTGCGCCGCAGCGGGCGCGCCGTTCCGCCGGCGACTCCGGTTCTACGCTTCGGACGCTTGGAGATCGACGCACGCGCACGCGAGGCTCGCGTCGACGGCGTCGACGTGAAGCTCAAGCCGCGTGAGTTCGCGCTGCTCATGGAACTGGCCGGAAACGCGGGCGTCGCGCTCTCGCGCGATTGGCTGCTCCAACGCGTTTGGGGATTCGACTTCAGCGGCGACGAGCGTACGATCGACGTTCACGTTCATCGCTTGCGGGCGAAGATCGAAGAGCCGTGGCGGCTCTCGCTGCTCCGAACGGTCCATGGATTCGGCTACAAGTTCGTGCGTGGCTAGCGCCGCCGGTCGCCACGTTCCGCTCGCGCTGCTCGCGACGATCGGCCACGAGCTGCGCACGCCGCTCGCCTCGATCAGCGGCTATCTGGAGACGCTCCTCGATGGAGAGTACGATCCGCCGACGGTTCGCCGCTTTTTGGAGACGGCACGGCGCGAGGCGCTTCGGCTCGGGCGGCTCGTTGACGGCATGATCGAGTTCTCGCCGCTCGACGTCTCCGCGCCGGCGCAGCGGCCCGTCTGCGACGTCGCGGGCGAGATACGCGCCACCATAGAGATGCTCTCACCATTGGCGGGGACGCGCCGAGCGACGATACGCGCGCGTCTGCCCGACGCCGCGCCCGCGCGCTGCGACGGCGACGCATTCGTTCATGCGATGATCAATCTCATCGAAAACGCGCTGAAGCACGGCTGCGAGCGCGGCATCGTCGAGATATCGTGCGCGCGCGAGGAGCGCTTCGTCGCGGTGGCGGTCGACGACGACGGCGCCGGGATCGCGCCCGAGGCGCGCGACGCGATCTTTGCGATGGGCGTGCGCGGCGCGACGCCCGCGCACACGGGACACGGCATCGGATTAGCGGTCGTTAAAGCGGTCGCAGAGCGCTGCGGCGGCGACGTCCGGGTCGAGCCGTCGCCGTTGGGAGGCGCGCGGTTCGTTTTGCGAGTTCCGGCGGGATAACGAGGCGCACTCGTCGTAGATAACGGTCCGTGGCTATGCCCCGGGCCCCGTTCGCACATGTTAGCGAAGCCGAGCTGGCGAGAGTCTTCGACTTCTACCGAATCAGCTGGCAGTACGAACCCCGCAGCTTCCCCATCGTTTGGAACGAGCGCGGGCAGCCCGTCGAGTTCTTTACTCCCGATTTCTATCTGCCCGAATACGATCTCTACATCGAGGTCACCGTCGCGAAGCCGGTGCGCAATACGCGCAAGAATCGCAAGCTGCGCTTGCTGCGTTCGCACCATCCGCTCGTGAACGTCAAACTCTTCACGCGTCGCGACGTCGAGCGGGTATTCTCTCGGTTCAAGCAGGCATCGTGATCGGCGACCCGCTCTTCGATTCGGAATCGATCGCGGGCCGTGTCGCCGCCATCGCAGCGGACATCTCTCTAGACTATGCCGGAAAACGGCCGCTCATGATCGGTCTGCTCGCCGCCGCCGGGCCCTTCCTCAGCGACTTGGGACGGAACGTGACGATTCCGCACGAGGTCGATTACATTTCGGTGAGCTCCTGCGGCGCGGGGAGCGGCATCGTGCTGGAGCGGGACGTCGCGACCGCGGTCCGGGAGCGTCACGTCATCCTCGTTCACGACACCATCGACACCGGGCTGACGCTGCAGTACGTGCTCAAGCGCTTGCTCGAGCGAGGCCCTGCCTCGCTGGCCGTCTGTACCCTGCTCGATCGTCCGCACAGGAGAATTGCAGACATAGAAATCAAGTACAGGGCGTTCGAGGTCCCCGACGTATTCGTCGTGGGTTATGGACTCGATTATCTAGGGCGTTATCGGGAGTTGCCGGCTTTGTACGCACACGGAACCTGGCCCGCATAGTGGGCCGCCGCTTCTTCACAGGTATCTTGGCCGTCGCGGCGCTCTGCGCCGGGACCGCCACCGCTCCCCCGCCGGCTTCCGCGCTCGAGTTGCACTCGATCGAACAGGCGGCGGCGCAGTATCGCAGTCCAAACGAGCACCTCGAGGAGATGTTCCGTGCCGCGCTGCTCGACACGAGCAAGCTCGCCCAGTACGCGCCCGACGGAACCGCCTACATCATGACCGGCGACATTCCGGCGGAATGGCTTCGCGATGCCAGCGCACAGGCGCGCCCGTACCTTTTCTTTGCCAAGGACGATCCCGACGTGCGCGCGCTGCTGCGTGCGATCATCGCGCGCATGGTGAAGTACGTGCAGATCGATCCGTATGCGAACGCCTACACGCTGGACTACCGCGTGTGGGAGCAGAAGTTCGAGCTCGACTCCCTCGCCTATCCGACCGCGCTCGCGTGGAGCTACTGGAAGACGACCGGCGATACGTCGATCTTCTCCGGCGACTTCTCGTCCATGCTCGACGGTGTCCTGGCCACGATGGAGCGCGAGCAGAACCATCCTCGCGACTCGCGTTACACGCATAAGGAGCTGCCCAACGGCGGACGCGGCAATGCGGTCGGCTACACCGGAATGATCTGGACGGGTTTTCGCCCGTCCGACGATGCGTGCGAGTATAACTTCCTAATTCCGTCGGAGATGTTTGCCGTCGTGGCCCTCGGAGACATGGCCGAGATCGAGCTCAACGTCTACCACAACGTCATGAAGGCGCGCGAGGCGAAGGCGCTGCGCGACGAGGTGCAGCGCGGCATTCAGACCTACGGCCTCGTGCTCGTGCCGAAATACGGTTACATCTACGCGTACGAGGTGGACGGCCTCGGCCATGCGATCCTCACCGACGACGCGAATATTCCAAGCCTGCTCGCTGCGCCGTACTTCGGATACACGGCGCCGAACGACCGCTATTACGAGAACACGCGCCGCTTCTTGCTCTCGCAAGACAATCCGTCGTTCTATCAGGGTCATATTGCGCGGGGAATCGGCAGTTATCACACGCCGGATCATTGGGTCTGGCCGCTCGCGTTGATCGTCGAAGGCATGACGGCGACGAGCGGCACCGAGAAACAAGACGTGCTCGGTCAGCTACTCGCAAGCGACCCTGGCGACCACCTGCTGCACGAATCGTTCAATCCCGACAATCCGCAGCAGTTTACGCGCCGCGACTTCGGGTGGCCTAACGCGCTCTTCTCGGAGTTCGTTATGACGCAGTTCCAAGGCACCGCGCAGATTCCGATGGGCGACACAAGCGACCTCGAGTACAACACGGAGTAAGTTCGCCGCCGGCCCCGAAGGGGCGGGCATGAGACTCCTCTGGGCTACGGCAATGGCGGCGGCCATATTCGTCGCCGGATGCACGAACGGTCCGATACAACGCGCGGGATTACCGAGCGACGGCGCCGCGACGCTGCGCTCGCTGCAGATACCGGACGCGCAACCGCAGATTCTTTCGGCGCATCTCTTCGTTACCGACTTCCGCAACAAGGCGATCGAGATTTTAAGCAACGGAACGTGGAAGAAGCTCGGCACGATCGCCGAGGGCGTTGGCCAGCCTTGGGGCGACTGGGTCGACCAAAACGGAAATCTGTACATCACCAGCGCCAGAAAGAACGGTAAGGACGCGATCGTCGAGTACAAGCTTCCGGGAAAATCGCCGATCTTTACGTATAGCGCGAAGGTTTCGTCGCCGGTCAGCGTGACGACCGACGGTCACGGCAACGTGTACGAGGTCAACTATCTCGACGGCAACGTCAACGAGTACGCGCAGAAGAAGAACGAGGTCATCGCCACCTGCGCGCTCGACGCCGGCGACCTCGCGACCGGAGTGGCGGTCAACCACGAGGGCACCGTCTTCGTCGATTACACGACGAATCAATACTTCGGCAAAGTCGTGAAGTTCAAGGGGGGCCTGAGCGGCTGCCACGAAACCACGCTGGCTCCGAAGTTCAAGTTTCCATACGGCATGGCCGTCGACGCGCACGGCACGCTGCTCGTGTGCGATGTGACCGCCGGCAAGGTCTTCGTGCTGAATCCGCCGTTCGACAAGATCTCCGGGAAGTTCGGAATCTTCTACAAGCAGCCGATTCACATCACGCTCAACAAGGCCAACACCCAGGCCTACGTCACGCAAGCCGGACTCAGCGTTCGCGTCATGGGCTATCCGCGCGCGAAGCCGCTTGCGAATCTCGACAAGACCAACGGCCTCGGCGACCCGTACGGCGCGGTCGACGGCGAGAACTTTGTCCCATAACGGAACGGCGACCCGCGCAGACCTCATCGTAGGACTGCAGTGGGGCGACGAGGGGAAGGGCCGCATCGTCGACCTCTACGCCGCGGAGTACGACGTCGTCGCGCGCTTCGGCGGCGGCGACAACGCGGGTCACTCGATCGTCGTCGGCGAGCGCGAGCTGGCC
This sequence comes from Candidatus Cybelea sp., assembly GCA_036269355.1. GTDB lineage: Bacteria > Vulcanimicrobiota > Vulcanimicrobiia > Vulcanimicrobiales > Vulcanimicrobiaceae > Cybelea. Next base: position 9,438 of record DATASC010000028.1, read on the forward strand.
TTGCGCATCGTTCCCTCGGGCGTGATGCATCCGCACGTCGAGCTGTTCGTCGGCGGCGGAACCGTCGTTAACCTGCGGACGCTCATCGAGGAGCTCGACGCGTTGACCGCGATCGGCGTCGACACAAGCCGCGTAAAAATCTCGGATCGCGCGCACGTCGTGTTTCCGCACCACGTGGCGCGGGACAAGGCGAACGAGAGCGAGCGCGCCAACGCGATTGGGACGACGGGCCGCGGCATCGGCCCCGCGTACGTCGATCGCGTCGCTCGCACCGGCGCCCGCTTTGCCGATCTGTTGCGCGGCGACGGCGATGTGGATCGAGAGACGCAGGCGGCGGCGCGGCGTCTCGCGCCGCACGTCGTCGACGGCTTTGCCTACATTCACGACCGGCTCGCGCACGGAAAGCGCGTGCTGCTCGAGGGCGCGCAAGGCTCGCTGCTCGACGTCGGCTACGGAACGTATCCCTACGTCACGAGTTCGCACACGATCGCGGGCGGAGCGTGCACTGGACTCGGAATCGGGCCCGGGACGATCGGCCGAGTGATCGGCGTGCTCAAGGCGTACTGCACCCGCGTCGGCGGTGGACCGTTTCCATCGGAGCTGCACGACGATCGCGGCGAACGGCTGCGCCGGCAAGGCGGTGAGTTCGGCACCGTTACGGGCCGCCCGCGCCGTTGCGGCTGGCTAGACGCCGTCGCCGGGCGATATGCCGTCGCGCTCAACGGGTTGACTAGTCTTGTCATTACCAAGCTCGACGTGCTCAGCGGTTTCGAGCGCGTTGCGATCGTCACCGGCTACCGGCTCGGCGGAAGACCGGCATCGTTCGCCGATGCGGACGCATCCGAGCTTGCGCTCGAGATGGAAGATCTCGAAGGCTGGAACGAACCGATCGACGATTGCCGAAGCATCGAGAGCCTTCCGCGAGCCGCTCGAGCTTACGTCGAGCGCGTACGCGAACTGCTCGAGGTGCCGGTCGAGCTCGTTTCGGTGGGACGCGAGCGGAGCCAGTTGGCTCGCTAAATCCCGCGCGCGGGAATTATCCGCGTCATGGCGGCGCGGTTTCGGTTTCAACTGCAACCATTGCTCGACGAACGCGAACGTGCCGAACGCGAGAAGCACGAAGTTTTTTGCGAGTGCGGCCGCAGCGCCGGCGAGTCCGCGTCGGCAATCGAGCGGCTCACGCGAGCGCGGCGACGTTGCGAGAGGTTTCTCGCTGGGGCGGGACGGGTGGGTGCCGTGCGCGACGCGCACCTCTTCGACGCTCAACTGCGATCGCTCGAGTCGACCCTCGAACGCGAACGCCTTCGCCACGCGGCACTCCACGCGCGATGCGAACGCGCGCGCGAAGAACTCGCCGCCGCGCGCCGCGAGCGGCGCGTAATCGAAAAGCTCAAGCAGCGCCGCCGCCGCGCGTTCGACCTCGCGGAGGCGCGGCGTGAAGAACTCGATATCGACGAGGCGAACGCCCGGCGCGGCGTCCGGAGGTAGCCCGGGATGCCGGCGAACTTTTGGGTGGCCTATGCCGAGAAGCTAACGATCGTCGCGATCGCGTTCGCCGCGCTCTATTTCGCCGGGCGCAAGCTCAACCGCACGCGGCTCTTCGCGGGAAGCCGCCGCATGAAGGTGATCGAGTCGGTCGCGCTCTCACCGCGCGCCGCGCTCCATCTCGTGCGGGTAGGAGCTCGCTATTTTTTGGTCGGCAGCGCGGACGAGGTCGGGCTAGTGGCGGAGCTCGCGTCGGGCGACGCCGCTGCCGACGAGCTTACACGTTGAAGTAGCGGAACTGGCCGACTTTATTGCCGGCGGTCTCGACGAAATAGACTTGACCGTCGGTGCCGATCGTCATCGCGGTGGGGCCGGAGTTCGCGGTCGGAATCGAGTAGAAGTTGACGCGATGCGAGCGGAAGTAGAACTGGCCGATCTTGTTCTTCGCGGTGTCGGTGAAGTAGAAGTTTCCGTCAACGCCGGGCACGATCGCGTCGGGCGTCATCGCGCCGGTCAGCGGATACTGCGCCGTGATCTGTCCGTTGGTGGCCATACGCACGAGCGCCAGCCCTTTCTGCTCGATGATCCAGAGCCCGTTGTCGGTCGCGGCGGTGATGCCCATCGGATAGGCGTTCTTGTCCTTGAGAGCATACTCGGTCAACGTGCGGCCGTCGACGCTCAAGCGCCCAACGCTGTCGGTGCCGGGCTCGGTGAACCAGAGCGCATCGTCGGGGCCGTTGGTGATGAACTGCGGCTGTGCGTTTCCGGTAAGTTGGTACTGCGTGAATCTCACGTGCGGCTTCATGTGAATCTGCTCGACGCGCCAGATCGAATTCGTTCCCGGGTCGGTAACCCACATATTTCCGTCGGAGCCGAGCGCGATGCCGACCGGCTTCGACGACGAAACGGGCAACGTGAACTCCGAATAGGGCGGCCCCGCGACCGTGACCTGCGCTACGCGTCCGACGTTCGTTTCCGTGAACCACACGTTCAACGCGGGTCCGGGTCCCGAAGCGACGCCGTTCGGTCCTGCTTTGCGCGTCGGCGTAACGCTTTCGGTGAACTTACCGCCGGAACCGAGCTCCGCGATTTTGCTCGAGCGGTTCTCGGTGACGAACAGGTTGCCGTTGCTGCCGAGCGCGATTCCAAACGGTTCGCTCGACTTGGTGGGAATCGGATACTGCGCGGTAACTACGGGCGGCAGCGTCGGGGACGGCGTCGGCGTGCCGCTCGTAATCGGCGTCCCCTTGCCGCACGCGGCTAAAAGGCCGCCGGTTAGAAGTACGAGCGCAAGGCGGGCCGTTGGCAACAAACTGTTCTCCTCGGATGCGTGGGCGATTTGAGTCAGGCCTCCTTATTGGCAGCCCCCTGAGGCATTCCCCCAACGGCGCGTTGGATGGCCGCCGCTGAGGGCGCTCTTTTAATCCTAAATATTTAGTTGACAAACCGAACGGGTGGCGATATCATTCAACTAAATCATTAATAGCACCCAGGAGGCACTTATGACCCGTAAGCCCGATCCCGTGAACGCCGAGCTCGCCTTGACCGCCCGCACGCGGGTCCGGTTGCCCGATCGGCTCGAAGGCACCCGTCTCTTTCCGGGCTGGGGCCCGGACCTGGGGCGCTAGGATGGCGCGACGCCGCTCCAGCACGTTGACCGAGGCCGAGCTTCGGCTGATGGAGGTTCTTTGGGAGAAGGGCGAGGCGACGGTCGCCGACGTGACCGCCGCGCTGCCCCCTCCCCCGCTCGCCTATAACAGCGTGCTCACGACGATGCGCATTCTCGAGCGCAAGGGTTACGTCGACCACGTCGAGGCCGGTCGCGCGTTCGTGTATCGCCCGCTCGTCGCGCGAGAAGAGGCCGCCGGGCACGCCGTGGGCCACCTTCTTTCAAGATTCTTTGACAACAGCGCAGGCGCACTTGCGTTACGCTTGATCGAGCAGGGACGACCCTCCGACGAGGAGCTGCTTCGCCT
>DATASC010000029.1:0-3421 GCA_036269355.1 Candidatus Cybelea sp.
CCGGAGCGACGCGTGAAGAGCTGGCGGAAACGGTACACATCGCGGCGGCCTTGCGGGCGGGCGCGGCCCTCACGCACGGATTGCTGGCGCTACGGCTTTACGATAAGAGCTGAGAGGCGCATCGACGAGACCGCGCGCTGCGTGCCTACCAGTTGGCACTCTGGCGCGCTACGCTCGCGGCATGTTCGAAAAGACCGAAGCCTCCGATCCGCTCCTCATCGCGATGCGCGCTTTCGAGCGCGTCCTTCTTGCGTGCGACGCCATGCCTCGAGCGCATCGAGGCGTCGCCGCACCGCATGAAGCTCATCGATCAGCGCCAAACCGCCCGACGCCAACTGACCCGCCTCCTGGGGCGATCGTGATTCCGCTCCCTCGTCCTCGGCAGTAGGCGTCGCCTCGCGAACCCGCGCTCCGGCGCGCTCGAGCGCCGACGTTACGAATGCTTGCGCCCTCGATCGAGCTGCATCGCCGAGCTTACGTCCGAGGACGTGAACCTCGACGATCATCCCAGTTTTGTTCGCCTCGACGAAAAACCGAGGTTCTTCGCGCTCGAAGCCGTAGAGCGCCTCCGCGCTCGTTCCGAGCGCGCGAGCGATGCGAACGATGACACTGACCGAGGGGTTGAGGCGCTGATCGGCTTCGATCTTGTAGAGCGTCGGGTGATTCACTTCGGCACGCCGCGCAAGCTCGTTCTGGGACCACCCTAAGGCGATCCGCCGCGCGGCGATTCTCTTTCCCAGTGTCACGCATCTGGACTGTAGCGGCCGGACGCGAAGGCCCTTGAACCATTCGGTATTGCCGGACGGTTAAACCCCTTGGAGCTGGTGCGCCGCAGGAGCGTTGGGGTATTCGCCGATCAGACAGCCCAAGCACATGTCCTCGCGCCGGCGTCCGACCGCGCCGACCAAACCGTCAAGGCTGAGATAGCCGAGCGAATCGGCGCCCGTCTTCCGGCGAATCTCTTCAACGGAATGGTTCGCAGCGATGAGCTCGTCGTAGGTCGCCATGTCGACGCCGAGGTAACACGGGTGCTTGATCGGCGGCGAGGTGATCCGCAGGTGAACCTCGCTCGCGCCGGCTTCACGCAGGAGAGCCACGATGCGCGGCGTCGTCGTCCCGCGGACGATTGAATCGTCGACGACCACGACGCGCTGACCCTCCAGGTTCTCGACGACGGGATTGAACTTCAGATGAACGCCGCGCGAGCGCATGCGCTGATCGGGACTAATGAACGTCCGGCCGATGTACCGGTTCTTGATCAGCCCCTCGATGTACGGCAGGCCGCTCTCGGCAGCGTAACCGATGCCACCGGCCACCGCAGAGTCGGGAACCGCCATCACGACGTCGGCTTCAGCCGGGTGCTCCTTCGCGAGCGCTCTGCCCATCGCGTAGCGCGCCATGTAAATGGAGCGCTCGCTGAACTTCGAATCGGGGCGTGCGAAGTAGATGTATTCGAACATGCAGAGTGCCGACCGTGCGGACTCGACCGCCGTTTGATGCGACTCAAGGCCGTCTGGACCAATCTTGACGATCTCGCCGCGCCCGATCTCGCGCAGATATTGCGCGCCGACCGTTCCGAGCGCGCACGATTCTGAGGCGACGACGTAACCGTTGTCGCCGAGCCGGCCGAGACAGAGCGGACGCACGCCCCATGGATCGCGAAACGCGTAGAGCTCGTTTTGCGTGCAAAGGACGATCGAGTAGGCGCCTCGAGCCGACGAAAGTACCGCCTTGATGCGATCGATCATCGTCCCCTTTGACTCGACGATGAGCTTCGCCATTACCTCGGAATCGGAGGTGGCCTGCAGGACGGTCGTGGGCGCAAGCTGCTCCCGCAGCTCGTCGGTATTGGTCAGGTTGCCGTTGTGCGCGAAGGCGAAATCGCCGAGCTCGGTCCGCTCGAGCAGCGGTTGGGCGTTGACGACGATCGACGAGCCGGTCGTCGAGTAGCGCGTGTGCCCGATGGCGATGTGGCCACTTAGGTCGCTCAGAATATCTTCGTCGAAGATCGCCCCCAGCAGCCCCATATCTTTATGCGAACGGATCGTTCCGCCGTCGGCGGCGGCGATACCGGCGGACTCTTGGCCTCGGTGCTGCAGAGCGTAGAGTGAAAAGAACGCGAGGCGAGCCGCGTCGCGATCGGGTGCGAAGACGCCCGTTATCCCGCACATCCTAGCCCATTATACCTCAAACGCACCCGTTGCTGTCATGGTGAGCGTAGCGACCGCAGGAGCGCAGTCGAACCACGGAGTCGAACGGTCAGTCGGAAGATCGGCGACCCCCAAAGATCTGCAACAACGCAAGGAAGATGTTGATCGCGTCCAGGTAGATGCTGGTCGCCATCTGGACTGCGGTCAAACCGTCGCCCCCGGCCCGAAGGCGCGCGAAATCGATCAGGACGAGGCCGGAGAAGATGACCAGCGTCAGCCATGCGTAGACCTCGGGGTGGATGAAGCGCACGAAAATCGAGATGATGCCGACGACGACCAAGCCGAGCAGCGCGATAAGGAAGATCCCCTGGAAGCGCCGCAGGTCGAGCCCGGTCGCATAAACGATGGCGGCGAGTGCGAACATGCCGAGCCCCGTGGTGAGCGCGGCGTTCACCACGACGTCGGGTCCGAACGCGCGAACGTATTGACCGATGACCGGCGCGATTCCGACGCCCTCGCAGAAGGTGAACGCGTAGAACAGAATCAGCGAGATCGCTTCGTTGCGCCGGGTCGCGTTGATGCACAGCAGCAGTACGAAGCCGGCAATCATGGCGATAAGGCCGACTCCGTACGGCAGACCCTGGAAGGTCCATGCCGCCAACGCCGTGACGCAGAGGCCGAGAGCGGTAATACCGAGCACTTGCGCAAGCAGCGAATTCGTCGGAACGGCAGGCGCAATTGGACCGCCGTATTGGTTCTGCGGTTGAAAGCGAAAAGCCATGACGTCTACTAATAACCCCCGTGCCCGCGCGGAGTTACACTAGAGCAAGCAATCCCCTCCCAACCTACTTCCGCGGCCACACCGCTTCGAATCGCACGAGAACGACCTCCGTGCTACGGTCGACGGCGAAGCCTTCGGTAGCACCTTCCCGCGTAAAAAACCGAGTGTGCGTCGACAACCACCAATCGAGGCTGCGATCCCCTTCGCCCTCGTCCCATGCGAAACGCGTGTCTACGTCACCCATGGGTTTGACCTCAACTTCTGTCACCCGAACGATGCAGCAAGGTCTATCGTCGCCGCCTACGACGACGCCGAACTCTCCCGGTTTTGGCAAGGGTTCGTCCGAACTCTCAAAACTGCGCAGGAGGCTCGTGGTCGCGCGTTTCGTGCCGGCGACGACGAGCGCAGCGAGTTCGTTCGCCATGTCGCGGTTGTCTCCGAAACTCCATACGCTAAAAGACGCCTCGGCGAGTTGATTCGCCGCAGCGAA
>DATASC010000030.1:0-1741 GCA_036269355.1 Candidatus Cybelea sp.
ATCGTCGGTTTGCAGTCCGCGTACGATCTCATCGCCGAGGCCGCCCGCGCCGATAAAGGTGGCCAGCGTTGCGCTCGCGATCGTCTCGGTCGTTGCAGTGCGCAGGCCGGTAAACGAAACGGGGAAGGCCAGCGGCGCGACGACGCGCGCGAAGCGCTGCGCTCGCGTCATCCCCATTCCGGTGGCCGCATCGAGCGCCGCCGGCGATACCCCGCGAATTCCGATATCCACCGCAATTACGATCGGCGGAACGGCCAGCAGCGCGAGCGCGATCACCGCGGGGGCCGCCCCCACGCCGAGCCACGGAAGCAGGAGCATCAAAACGGCGAGACTCGGCACGGTCCGGCCGATTCCGGCCAAGGCGAGCACGGCGCTGCGCAAGGCCGGCGATTCGGCGGCGAGAATCCCGACGGGCAATCCCACGATCAGCGCCAAAGCGAGCGCGGAGAACGCGAGCGCGAGATGTTGGACGACGTGTGTGGGGAGCTCGGCCATGCGCGCAAAGTTTTTGCCGCCCGGGTGGCGAAAACCCGGCCCAACACACCAAGCCAAGAAATTTGCAGTGATAACCCAGCCTCAAGCGGCGACGACGCCCGCGAAGACCCCCGTCGTATTGCTCGACGACCCGTCCCTGTTCATCAGCCGCGAGCTCTCCTGGCTCGAGTTCAATGACCGCGTCCTCGAAGAGGCTCTGGACGCGCGCACCCCGCTGCTCGAGCGATTGAAGTTCGTCGCCATTTACGGAACCAATCTCGACGAGTTCTTCATGATTCGCGTGGCGGCGATGAAGCAGCAGATCGAGGCTCAGGTCGTGCGCCGTTCGGAAGACGGCCGCACTCCGACCGAGCATCTCGCCGCAATCTCGCAGCGCTTGCGCACCTCGCTTCCCCGGCAAATGCGCGTCCTTAACGACGAGCTGCTTCCGGCGCTGGAGCGTGAGGGCATCCGGCTGTTGCGCGTCTCAGAGCTCGACGACGATACGCAGAGTGCGCTGGAGCGCACTTTCGATGAGAGCGTCTTTCCGGTGCTGACGCCGCTGGCAGTCGATAGCGGTCACCCTTTCCCGTACATCTCGAACCTGTCGCTCTCGCTGGCCGTCGAACTCGAAGAGGCGACGCGCGACGGCATCGAGCTCCATTTCGCGCGGGTGAAAATCCCGCCGACGCTGCCGCGCTTCGTTCCCGTCGGCGACGCTGCCAACGGCGACCGCCGCTTCGTGCTGCTCGAAGATCTCATCTCGCACCACCTCGACGTGCTCTTCCCAGGGATGCACGTGCGCGACTCCTATCTCTTCCGTGTGACGCGCGACGCCGACCTCGATCTGCAGGAAGACGAGGCGGACGATTTGCTTCGGGCGATCGAGTCGGAACTGCGGCGCCGGCGCTTCGGCGAGCCGGTTCGCCTGGAGATCGAGCGCGGCATGCCGGAGTACATGCGCGATTTCCTCTGCACGTCGCTGGAGCTCGGGTCCGTCGACTGCTACGAAATCGACGGATTAATCGCACTGAGCGACCTGTGGCAGATCATCAACCTGCCCGGCTACAACGAATTGCGCGACAAGCCGTTCCAACCGGCGATTCCCAAGCGTTTGATCGGCGCCACCGATATCTTCGCGCAGATCCGCGAAGGCGACATTCTCCTGCACCATCCCTACGAGTCGTTCGATCCGGTCATTCAGTTCGTAACGCAAGCGGCCGAAGATCCGAAGGTCCTCGCCATCAAAGCGACCCTCTACCGAACG
>DATASC010000031.1:0-6824 GCA_036269355.1 Candidatus Cybelea sp.
CGGCGCTCTGCGGCTCGACGATCTCGACCGCGTAACCGCCGCGAGCCGCCACGAAGGCAATACCCGCCCCCATAGTTCCACCACCGACAACGAGGATACGTTCCATCGGCTCGGGCTTTCGGCGCGAGGAGGTTCAAACGCCTCGCCATAGGATGGATCGGCATGGAAAAGCCGCAATGGCGCCTGCGCGCGTCGCGCTACGTCGTAGATTCGCCCTACATGCGCCTGCGATCGGACGAGATCGAGCTGCCGAACGGAACGATCGTGCCGGACTACTACGTTCGGGAATCGCGCGGATATTGCGTCGTCGTCGCCTTGACCGAGGACGAGCGCGTCGTCCTCGTGCGGCAGTATCGCTACGGGTCCGACGCGATCCACCTCGAGCTTCCGGCAGGGCTGCTGAACGAAGGCGAGGAGCCGGACGAATGCGCGCCGCGCGAGCTCGCGGAAGAGACCGGTTACGAGGCGGAGCGCTTCGAGAAGGTCGGGGAGTTTCTTCACGAGCCGGTTCGCTCGAACGCGCGCGCCTACGTCTATATTGCCCCGGGCGCTCGCAACACTCTCGCGTTGAACCTCGACCCCACCGAGTACCTCACGGTCGAGCTCGCGCCTCTCGCCCTATTCCGGAGGATGCTGGCGGACGGACGCATCGACGCCGGCGGCTCCATCGCCGCGGGCTACCTCGCGCTCGACAAGCTCCGAGCGCTCTGAAACTTCCCGAGCGGGGATCCGGTAACGAAGAGTACCATGAAAAACGTGACGAGGCCGAGGCTCAATCCGATGCTCGCGCTCTTCCTGAAGCTGACCGCCGGCGTCACCATCGCGATCGTCCTGTTGCTGATGCTCTGGCATCTTCTGAAGATCATTTTGATCGCCGCGGTGATCGCTGCGATCGGCATCGGCGGCCTTCTTCTGTATAACCTCGTCCGCCGGCGCTCGAACACGCCCGCTATTCGCTAAGCCAGCCTTCGAGCGCCGTAGTAACGCGCTCGGGCTCCTCCAGCGTCGGCAGGTGGCCGCTCTCATCGCAAACGACCAGTCGCGCGCGAGGAAACGCTGCGACGACGCCCCGTGCTTCGTCGAGGTCCAAGACACGGTCTTGTCCGCCGGCGACGAACAACACCGGCACGTCCAACTCTTCTGCAATATCCTCGGCCGGCGAACGCAGCGCCATGCCGCGCAGCGTCGCCGCGATTCCCGCCGGCGTGCTTTCGCGCGCAATCGCGTAGGCTCGCTCCACGACGCCGGCGCACTCCGCGAGCGTGCGCTGCGCGATCAGACGCGGCAGATATGCGTCTAGAACGGCCTCAGTACTGCTTTCGCTTTCGACGCGATCTGCGAGCGCTCTACGCGCGGCGGCCTCGTCCGGCGTATCCGCGCGCAACCGGCTTGCGACCAGTGCCAACCGCGTCACACGCTCGGTAAACATGCGCGCAAAGGCGAGCGCGACGTATCCGCCCATCGAGTGTCCGGCCAGTGCGACGCGCTCGATCGCGAGCGCGTCCAGCAGCACGGCAACGTCCGCGGCGAGCCGTTCCATTAGGTACGGACCTTCGGGTGCAGCGGATTTTCCGGCACCGCGCAAGTCCGGACGAATCACGCGAACGCTCCGTGCGAGCGCGTCGGATTGCGAATCCCAGATCGCGCGCGTCAGCGGAAATCCGTGGATCAAAACGAGTGCATCTGCGTCTGCGCGACCGTCGACACACGCGTCGATGCACGCGCCGTCATCGGCAAAAACTTGCATTGAAGCTCGTAATACTGTATAAGGTAGGCAACACCCCTGGTCGGTTGCCGACCAGAGAAAGGATGATTCGTACTAACGATGGCAGTTCGAAAGAAAGCCGCGCGCAAGAAGGCCGTAAGGAAAGCGGTCGTAGGCGCGCTGGTTCGCAAAGCGGTCCGCAAGCGCGTTCGCCGCAAGGTGGCCCGCAAGGCCGTCCGTCGTAAAGTAGCTCGCAAGGTCGTACGCAAGAAGGTACGCCGGAAGGTCGCCCGCAAGGCGGTTCGCCGGAAAGTAGCCCGAAAAGCGGTTCGCAAAAAGGCCGTCCGAAAGGCAGTCCGCAAGCGGGTACGACGAAAGAAAGCCAGCTAATACGCGATCCATGACTCCGCTCGGTGTAGTACCGGCGGAGTTATTTAAGCGAGTCGCGGAGTACGCGACTCGCTTTTTTCTATACCGTGCGCACGATCGGTCGGAATGCCCAGATTCCCAAAAAGAGCGCGACGCAGAGTCCGCCGGCGAGCGCGAACGTCGCGCGCAGACCGATCGCCGTCGCAAGCGCGCCGTCGAAGAGCGCGCCGAGCGGGACGACGCCGATTGCAATCATCGTGTAGATCGAGAGCGCGCGTCCGCGTACGTCGTCGGGAGAGAGGGTCTGTATCAGCGTGTTCGTCGCGCCGAGCGATGCCAGAGTGCCGACGCCGACGGTAAAAAGCACCGGCAGCGCGAGCGCGAGCGTCGGCACGAACCCGAGCGCGGCTACGCCCGCGGACATCAGCAATCCGGCCTGGAACCAGAGCATCGCGCGTCGTTCGCGTTGCGCGAAGTATGCGGTGACGAGCGCACCGGCGAATCCGCCGATGCCGACGGCAGAGACCGCCCAGCCCAATCCGTGTGCACCTGCGTGTAATAGGTTCACGGCAAGTGCCGGCACCAGCAGGCTGTAGGGTCGCGCGAGCAGAGCGGAGACGAGCTGCGAAAGCACGATCCAGCGCAGCACCGGGTGGCGCGCGACGAAGGCAATGCCGTATCGCATCGCCTGGAGCGCCGGTTCCCCGGAACGCTGCGATGGCGGTGACGGCCGCATCATCATGACTGCGACGACGACCGCGAGGGTCGCCGCGGCGTTGAAGTAAAACGCTCCGGCAACGTCGATCCAAACGATGAGCGCTCCGGCGAGGGCGGGGCCGATGACCGCGGGCGCATTGAACGCGACAGAGTTGAGACCGACCGCGTTGCCGACGTACTCGCGATCCACGAGCATCGGCACCCAGCTCTGACGCACCGGCGAGTCGAATGCCATTGCCGACGCGCTCATCGCGGAGATCATGACGAGACCGATCATTTCCAGCCGGTGGACGCTCGCGAGGATCGCGAGCAGCAGCGCGGCCGACGCCATCGTGGTGTTCGTAACGAAGAGCACGCGACGGCGCGGGAGGCGATCGGCGACGACTCCGGCTAGCGGCGAGAACAGCAAGACCGGAATCGCGCGCGCCGCACCGATGATGCCGAGGTCGAACGCCGCCCGATGCGGCGTTCCCGCCATTCGAGCCACGAAGAATCCCATCGCGGTAAACTGCATCCACGTGCCGAGGTTTGAAACGAGAAGCCCGATCCAGAGCAGGCGGAAATCGCGATAGCGAAGCGCCGTCAGGATCGACGCGCGCTGCATCAAGGCGTGCGCGACCGAACCGCGGCGACGACGATCGCCGCGCAGCCTGCCGAATCGAATCGCGACGCGTCGATAAAGAGATCGTAGTTCTGCGGATCGCCGAAGGTCAAACCGTACCAGTCGCGGAGGTGCGCCGCGCGCGCGCGGTCGATGCGATCCAGCTCCGCCTCGGCGGCCTCCGGCCGCGCTCCCGTCGTCTCGGCGAGGCGCGCGATGCGCCATTTGCGCGGCGCATGAATAAAGACGCGAACGACGTCGGCCCGTTCGCCCAGAATCGCCGAGGCACCGCGTCCGACGATCACCGCGTTCCCGTGCGAGGCGTACTCGCGCACCGCGTCCTGCACCGCGCGAAGCCGCTCTTCGTCGAACGAATCGCCGGTGGCCGCGGCGAGTTCGGGTGTGGCTCGTTCGAGAACCGTCAGGAAGCGTTCCCCGAGCGATCGCTTTGCGTCTTCCTTCGTTTCGCCGGTCTCGCGGCGAACGCGCAGCCGCTTACCGACGACGACGGGAAGCTGCTCGTCAACGTACTCGTACCCGAGGTCGGCCGCGACCCGTTGCGCGACCGCCAGGGCACCGGAACCGTACTCGTTCGAGAGCGTCACTACCACCGGAGAAGGAGTACGCAATGCCGAACGCAGGGCTCCTGCCGATTGTAGCCACGCGCGATTTGCGCAAAGTCTTTCGCACCCGCAAGCGCTCGGAGGGGACCCTCGGTGCGCTGCGCTCGTTTTTCTCCGCCGGCTACGAAGAACGCGTCGCCGTTGGCGACGTCACCTTCGCGCTCGAACCGGGCGAGCTGGTGGGCTACATCGGGCCGAACGGGGCCGGCAAGTCGACGACGATCAAGATGCTGACCGGAATTCTCGTGCCGACCTCGGGTGAGGTCCGCGTCGCGGGGCTCGTGCCGTGGAAGCAGCGGCGCGAGAACGCCCGGAACATCGGCGTCATCTTCGGTCAGCGCAGCCAGCTTTATTGGGATCTTCCCCTCATCGAATCGTTCGAGCTGTTGCGCGCCATCTACGGCGTCCCGCGCGAGCAGTACCGGCGCAACCTCGACGAGTTCGTGGGGATCCTCGACATGTCGAGCTTTCTGCGCACTCCGGTGCGCCAGCTCTCGCTCGGTCAGCGGATGCGCGGCGACTTCGCGGCCGCACTGCTGCACAGTCCGAAGATCGTCTATCTCGACGAGCCCACGATCGGGCTCGACGTCGTCGCCAAGGAGGCGATCCGCGAGTTTATCGCGCGCATCAACGCCGAACGCGGAGCGACGATCGTGCTGACGACGCACGACCTGGCCGACGTCGAGCGGCTCTGCAAGCGCATCGTGCTCATCGACCGCGGAACGCTCATTTACGACGGCAACATCGAGCGCATCAAGGGTGAGTACGGGCGCTTTCGCACCCTCGTCGTCCGGTTCTCCGAACCGCTCGCGCGGCCGCACCTCGACGGCGCGGAACTTGAGAGCGTCGAGGATTCGAGCGCGCGCTTTCGGTTCGACCGCAACGTGCAGCGCGCCGATCTGCTCGTGCGCCAAGCGAGCGAACGTTACCGGGTCGAAGACGTCAGTCTTGAAGAGCCCGACCTTGAATCGATTATCCGTCGCATCTACGTTGAAGGATACGGCACGCAATCGGAGGAGGGTGCCTCATGATTCTATCGAGCGGCACGAAGAAGCCGAAGATCCATTCGACCGCGTACGTAGCGCCTGGCGCAACGATCGGCGGCGACGTAACGATCGGCCCGGAGTGCGCGATCCTGCACGGGGCGGTCATTACGGCGGAGGGCGCGCCGGTAACGATCGGCGCGCACACGGTCGTCATGGAGAACGCCGTGCTCAAGGCAAGCGGCGGCAGCGCGCTGCGGTATCCACTCGCGATCGGCGACCGCTGTATCGTCGGACCGCATGCCTACGTCGTGGGCGCCACGATCGGAAACGGCTGCTTCGTCGCGAGCGGAGCGAAGATTTTTAACGGCGCGATGCTCGGCGACGGCAGCGGCGTTGCGCTCGGCGGGATCGTCCACGTCAAGGCGCGCGTACCGGCGGCCGCGAGCGTTCCGATCATGCACGTCGCCTACGGCGATCCGGCGACGATCGTGCCGCCGGAGAAGGCGTCTGAGGTTCACGCCAAAGTCGATTTCTACGCCGACGTATTCAATCTGGAAGCGGGAAGCGACGTGCGCGCCCGCGCGGCCGAGACCTACGCGAAGTTCCTTCGCAAGGCGCACGCGCAGGACACGGCGCTCGAAGAGCATCGCAACGTGCGACCGCCGCCGCGACGCCGCTCCGGCGAAGAGCCGCCACCCACGCAAGCTACCGAGGTAGACAAGGTCGTCGACGTGATGATGCTCGAGCTCGAAGAGATGGAACATCGCCGGCAGCAGGCGATCCGACGGCAAAAGGGCGGCTAGCTCCGCTTTGAACCTCGAACCGTACGTCGAGTTCGCGAAGAAGGCGTTCTCGCGCGAGGCGACCTATCGGATGGAGGTCGTCACGGAGGTGGGGTCGCTCGTGCTGCGCGTGTACATCTTGCGCGCGCTCTGGACGGCGCTCTACGCGCAGAACGCGGCCCCGCTGAATCTGCCGCTGCACAGCATGCTCACCTACGCCACGGTGGCGATGCTGATGTCGCTCGTCCTCGAAGTCGACGCGACGCGAATGATTCGCGAGAAAATCCGCGAGGGCACGATTGCGACCGATCTGATGAAGCCGATCAGCGTGCCGCTCTACTTTTTCAGCGACGGGATCGGCCAGACGGCGCTGCACGCGCTGCTGGTCGTTCCTTCTTTGCTCTGCGCGCTGCTGCTGGTGCACATCGACGTGCCGTCGCCGGCCACATTTGCCGCGTTTTTGCTGGCGTTCGCAGTCGGCTACGGCGTCAACTTCTTCCTCAATTTCCTGATGAACTGCGTCGCGTTCTGGACTCTGGAGACCTTTGCCGCCCAACTGATCGTGCGCTGGGTTTCCGATCTGCTCTCGGGGCAGATCATACCGCTGACGCTCTTTCCGGGCGTGCTCGGCAGAATCGTCTTCGCGCTGCCATTCGCCGCGATTTATTCGACGCCGCTGCTAATCTACGTCGGCGTCATCCCCCCGTCGCAATGGGCCGCAAGCATCGCGGCGCAAATCGCATGGCTCGTTCTTTTCGCCGGTGCTTCGTCACTCGTTTGGCAGGCAGCATCGAACCGGGTGGTCGTTCAGGGCGGCTAGGATACCCTTCGATGGGGTCAGGGTGACACGTTAGGGAGATCCCAGAGCACGAGTTCTCCGGCACCGCTCACGTCGAGCCGCGGCACATCGTAGAAGCGCACGGCATCGCCGGCACTCAGCTCCTCGCCGTTGGCGCGAACCGTGCCGCCGGCGACGAAAAGAAACCCGTATCGCTGCGGTCCGAAGCCTAGTGCGAGCGCCGCATCTTCGAGCCGCGCGGC
>DATASC010000032.1:0-7835 GCA_036269355.1 Candidatus Cybelea sp.
ACGACGTCGGCGTCGGCGTCGACGTGGGTGTAGCGGTAGGTTTGGGTGAGGGCGTAGGCGTCGGCAGCAGGAACTGTTCGACCGTCGAGCCGGCGATATTGGCGACGTAGATGTGTCCCTGTTTGTCGATGCTCACGCCGCCCGGCACCTTCAGATCGGTCTTCGGTCCGGCGATCGACTGGAACTGCGTCGTGCTGCCCGAGGCGAAGAGCAACAGTTGGCTCGGATAGACGTCGGTCGGGATGTTGTCGGCGATGACCATAATCCGCGGAACCGGGGTCGCCGAACTCGACGGCCGCGGCGACGGCCCTTTCGGCGTGAAGGCGATCCCGCGCGGCCGGCCAGAAAGGTTCGCCGAGGTCAGCGGGACGACGTTACCGGTAGCCAGCGCCTCGAACTCTATGACGAGCGCGTGGCCCGTGCTGGGGTTGTAATTGGTAACCCAGAGATCTTGCCTCCGGTCGAATGCGAGGTACTGCGGGCTGTCGAGGCTCGTGTTCCCGCCGCCGATATTATAGGAAGGGCCGCCGGTCTTGGCGTTGGAGTAAATGCTGATCGCGTTCTGGTTGCTGTTGGTCGCGTAAAGCGTCTTCGACGGGAAGTTCGGCCCGACGTTGATTCCCGACGTTTGTCCTAGGTTGCTGCAAGCGACGATCGCGCTGGTCGCGGCCAGCACCAGGAACACGACGGCGCCCTTGCGCTTCGCGCAGGCGCTCAGAAATTCTCTCATCCTCAAGCTATTAAACAACGGCACTGCGGAGCGGTTCCCCCAGTCGCCCGAGTTTCCTGGCCGATCGTACGGTGAGCAAGGAACCAGATGGCGGCTGCCAGCAGCAGGAAAATTAGCACGGAAACCACGATTCGCCGCGTACGGCGGCGCACGTAGGCGGGGCGGCTCGACTCGGTATCGATGATCTGGCGCGGCATTTTTCTAAGCAGCCTCTAAACAGCCCGCCGCAGCGGATGGTTGAGCTCGCCGGTCTGCACCAGCTTGAGCAGCTCGCCAACGGTGACGAACCGATACCCGGCCGCCTTGAAACGCGCGACGACGGTCGGCAACGCCTCGATCGTCGCGAGCTTCCCGCTGTGCAGCAACACGATCTCGGGCGAGGTAGCGTGCTCGAGCAGGTGCTTCTCCAACTGCGGGACGGTGACCGTGCGCCAGTCGCCGCTGTCGTCGGTCCACAGCACGACCGAGTAACCCAGACTCTGCGCGATTTGCAGCGTACGTTCAGTATACCGTCCGTGCGGCGGCCGCATCAGCGAATGCACTGCAGGATCGTGCGATAGCGGCCAGAGCGCCGCCGCGCCGTCGAGAATCTCGCGGCGCACCTCGTCGGTGCTCTCCTCGTCGAGGTTCGGGTGCGTGTAGGTATGATCGGCGACCTCGTTGCCGTCCCGCTCGACGCGCTGCGTGAGCTCGGGCCACTCTTGCGCGTCCCTTCCGATGAGGAAAAACGTCGCCGGCACCTGTAAGTCGTGCAGCTCGTCGAGCAACATCGGCGTGAACACCGGGTAGGGGCCGTCATCGAAAGTCAGTGCGATCAAACGCGGACGACCCGAGCGGTCGCCGGTCGAGAGCTCGTGCGTCAAGCGATAGACGCGCGGTCCGGGCGCTCCCGAGAACTCCAGGTGGACGTTCGTCTGCGGTGTGACGATCGCCGGCACCAGATTGCTGTGATGTTCGAACTCGCGCCAGCCGCCATAGATCACGCCCGCGGCGATGACGATAACGATCGCGAGCTTCACGCTACGATTTCTTTGCAAAGTCGCTGCCGACGATTACCGTAACGTCGCTGGCCGGCGTCGCAGTCGCGACCGGCGACGGACTCGTCGATGAATCCGGCACCACCGTCGCGTCGTGCAACGACGCCGGTAAGGCCTCACGCACGCGCGCACCCGCAAACGTTACGCTCGAGTGTTCGTGAATTTCCGTCGCGCTATAGTCGGTGCGTTCCGCATCGCCGACCGCTCCGATCGTGAATCCCGCGTGTGCGAGCAGATCCGCGATCCGCCGCGCCGCCCCCGTCACCCCGCTGCCGTTCTCTACGTCGACGCGCAGCGTGGACGGCGGAATGGCCGCCAGCGCCAACGCGTCGGGCGACGGGAGTTGCGTCGGCTGGGGCGCGAGCATCGTTGCGACGAGATGCGCGCGGGCTCCCGCGTCGGGAACGAGCGAGTCGCCGTAGCCCGGAAGATCGACGTCACCCGTATAGGGAACCTGGCTGCTCACGATCGCGGCGGGAGTGATTCCCTGATAGAACGTGGCGATCGAGAGCAGCTCTGAATCGGATAAGTCCGTCTCGACGTTGCGCCGGAATACCGAAAGCAGAGTACCCAGATGCAAAAGCGTGTTGACCCGGTCGCCTCTGAGCTTGTCGGCGAGCGCGCGAAGCACTTGCTGCTGGCGCTTGATCCGGCACGGATCGCTGCACCAGTCGTGGCGGAAGCGCATATACGCAACGGCCTGCTCGCCGTTGAGATGCTGCAGGCCTTCCTTCAGGTGGATATGTAGATGTCCCCAAGTGTCGTCGTAATTCAGCTCGCCATCCTTGCATCCGGTTTTATATTGAAGACAATCCGAGGTCTTCACGTCGACGTTGACGCCGCCGATCGCCGCGATGAACTCCTTGGTCGCGTCGATGCGCAAAATCACGTACTTGTCGAAGCCGGGAATGCCGAGCCACTGCGCGATGACGGTCTTCGCCTCGGCCACGCCGCCGTCTGATTGCGCCTGGTTGATCTTGGCCTGCGCGCCGCTCGGCATCGTCGCGATCATATCGCGCGGAATCGAGAGCTCGTAGATTCTTTTGCTGCCGAAGTCGAGATTTACCGCCCAGATAACGTCGCTGCGTGAGTTCTTCGAATACTCTTCGTCGCTGGCGGAGTAATCGTAATCGAGACCCTCGACGAGCACGAGCAGGTTCGGCTTGCCGAAAACCTGTTGCGGCGTCGGCACGAAGACTTGAGCGATCTGCGTGATCGCGCTCACCGGGTTGCGGTGCTCGATCACCGCGTAACCGCCGGCCGCCGCGGCGACGCCGAGCACGAACAGGCCCGCTATTAGAGCGACGCGCTTAATCATACCGGGACACGCTCTCGCGCGACGGTCCGTCCGTAGAAGTCGATTGGCCCGTGCCCCTCGAGCCGAACGTTGGCAAACTCGCCGATGCGAGCCTCGCCGGTAAAATACACGCCGCCATCGACGCCCGGCGCTTCCCCTTCCGAGCGGCCGAACCACGCTCGGGCCGCGCCGAGCTGCCGCCGCAACGAATCGCGCTCGCCGATCCGCCGCGACTCCTCGACGAGAACGCGCACCGTCCTCCCGGAGCGTCGCGCACGCGCGCGCTCGGAGGCCAGCCGCTGCGCCTCGCGCAAGCGAATCAGCCACTCGCGACGGCGCCGTACGCTCACTCGCGGCGCGAGCTCCGCGGCCGGCGTTCCTTCTTCGGCGCTATATTCGAAGAAGCCGACGCGGTCGAGCGCCGCGCGGCCGATCCACTGTTCGAGGTACTCGACGTGCTCGTCGCGTTCGCCGGGAAAGCCGACGATGAACGTCGAGCGCATGGTGATGCCGGGAACGCGCGAGCGAAACTCCTCGATGATTTCGAGATAGCGTTCGCCGTTGCCGGGACGCCGCATCGCTCGCAAGACGTCCGCATGGGCGTGCTGCAGCGGCATGTCCATGTACTTGCAGACCTTCGGAAGCCGCGCGATCGCTTCGACCAGTTCCCGATCGACCGTCGCCGGATAGAGATAGAGCAGACGAATCCATTCCAGAGCCTCGATTTCGTGCAGTTGTTCGAGCAGATGCGCGAGTCCGCCGCGGCGCATCCCGCGATCGCGTCCCCACATCGACGTATCCTGCGCGATAAGGATCAGCTCTTTCGCGCCGCTGGAAACGAGCGCGCGCGCTTCGGCGACGATCGACTCGGCGCTGCAGCTGCGAAACGTGCCGCGCAGCTTTGGAATAATGCAGAACGTGCACGGGTGATCGCATCCTTCGGCGATCTTGAGGTACGCGGTCGCGCGCGGCGTCGTAACGAGGCGCGGTAGGAAATCGTGTTCCGGTTCGGCTTCGAAGTCGAGTCGCAGTGGACGCCGCCCGGCCTCCACCTCGTCGAGCAGCTCGGCGATGCCCGCATACGCGCCCGTTCCGACGATGCCGTCGATCTCCGGCACCAGGCTCTGAAGCTGCGCTCCATAGCGCTGCGCTAGGCAACCGGCAACCACGAGCTGCTGACCGCGCCGCTTCTGCGCCGCATGCTCGAGGATAACCTGCGTCGACTCTTCCTTTGCGGGATCGATGAACGCGCACGTGTTGATTACCACCGTGTCGGCCTGATTCGCATCGCTCTCGAGCCGCCAACCGGCGGCGCCGAGCTTCGCGATCATGACTTCGGTATCGACCAGATTCTTCGCGCAGCCGAGGCTGACGAACGCGACGCTTCGCACGATTCTTCGCTAGCGATAGTTCACAAACTGCAGGGGCAGTTCGAACTCCATCGCGCGCAGTGAAGTCATAACCTTCTGCAAGTCGTCCTTGCTCTTCGCGGAGACGCGGACTTGCTCGTCCTGATATTGAGCCGTCACCTTCAGCTTAAGATTCTTGATGTGCGCGAGCAACGCGCGGCTTTGGTCTTTGCCGACGCCGCTGCGCAGCGTGATCACCTGGCGCACGGTGCTGCCCGCAGCCGGCTCGACTTCACCGAGCTCGAACGCCTTGATGTCGATGCCGCGCCGGACGGCCTTGCTCTGCAAGATGTCGACGACGTTGCGCATCTTGAGCTCGTCGTCGGAAATCAACGTGATCTTCTTCCCGTCCGATTCGATGCTCGTCTTGCTGTGCTTGAAATCGAAGCGGTTTTCGATCTCTTTGCGCGCCTGATTGAGCGCATTGTCGAGTTCTTGAGCGTCGACGCGCGAAACGACGTCGAACGAGGATTCGCTCGCCACTAGAGTTTTACGCTGCTCCTCTCAAAGGGTGAAGGCGCGATCGATGACGTCGCCGGATTTGCCGAGCTTTCCGACGTGCTTGCCGTCGATGTAGATCTCGACGCCGCCGGCGTTGCCGATGCGCACCAACGCGTTTTTCCCATGGAACGTCTTCGACGTTCCGGCTGGAAACGTACCCTCCATGCTAACACTGCCGTCAACGGTGACCCTGAGCCATGACGGTGCTGAAAGTACCAAGGCGAGCGAGCGCGGACCGCCGGGGCCGGCCGGCAGCGGCGTCGGCGTCGAGGCGGCGGCCGAGGGTGTGGCACTTGCCGCGGCGGCGCTCGGTGGCGCCGACGAGGCGCTCGCCGTCACGGCGGGGCGGCGCATCGTCAGCTCGTTATAGACGACGAAGGCGATCAGAAGGACGGCGACCGTGGCCGCGACCCATATCAAGAGCGGACCCCGCCGGCGGCCCTCCTCTTCCTCCGTGCCGCCCGCGCGGCCGGAGATCGGCTGACCGGCACCGCCCGCCGGCTGCGTGCGGTTGAATGCCGCTACGGCCTCCTCGGGATCGATTCCGACATAGCGCGCGTAGGTCCGAAGGAAGCCGCGGATGTAGACCGGCGCACCGATGATGCTCCAATTCTCCTCCTCGATGGCTGCCAAGTACACCGAGCGAATGCGAATTTGGTCGGCTACGTCGGATACGGCCAGGCCACGGGCCTCGCGAGCCGCGCGAAACCGCTCACCTAGCGCGTCAGGGGCTCCCGGCATTTGCGCTTTGAGTTAGCCTCGCTCTAGTGTTATCCTGTTCCACATCCGATGCGCAAAGAGCGTGTAATTGCCGCAATGAGCGGCGGTGTGGATTCCGCGGTTGCGGCCGGTCTCTTGGTGGAGAGCGGCTACGACGTCGTCGGCATCACGATGAAAATGTACGCCCCCTCGCGACCGGCGCTCGCGAAGAGCTGCTGCGGCATCGATGACTTCGACGACGCGCGCGCAACCGCTGCGGCACTTGGAATTCCTCACTACGTGCTCGACTTCGAGGAGACGTTTCGCCGCAGTGTGATCGACCGATTCGTTCGCGAGTACGCGAACGGCCGGACGCCAAATCCGTGCGTCTCTTGCAACAACTTCGTGAAACTGGGAACGCTCGCTCAATACGCCGACCGGCTCGATGCGCGCTTCATCGCGACCGGCCACTACGCGCGAATCGAACGGCGCGCCGACGGCGCGCATCTGTTCCGCAACGAATTCGCAAAGGATCAAGCCTACGCGCTTGCCCAGCTGGCTCCGTCGCAGCTCGAACGGCTCTTGCTGCCGCTGGGCGAGCTCGACAAGGCGGCGACGCGCGAACACGCGCGGCGCTTGGGCCTGCCCGTTCACGACAAGACCGAATCGCAAGATATTTGCTTTGTCGAAGGCGGCGACTACCGCAGCGTGCTCGGGCGGCTTCACCCCGACATCAATGCGCCCGGCGACGTCGTCGCGAGCGGCGGCGCAAAGTTCGGCACGCACGCCGGCATCGCCAACTACACCGTCGGCCAACGCGCGAAGCTTCCGGCGAGCGGCGACGGCCCACGCTACGTTACGCGGATCGACGCCGCAAGCAACACCATCGTTATCGGACGCGAAGACGAGTTGCTCTGCGGCGAGCTCGAAGCCGAGGAGCTCAATCTCATTCGCCCCGAGCGTTTCGACGACGGCCAGAATCCGGTGCGCGCGATGGTGCGCTACCGGTCCGCGCCGGCGTTGGCATTCGCTTCCGTGCTCGACGGCCATCGGCTGCGCTTGCGTTTCGAGCGGCCGCAACGTGCGGTGACTCCAGGTCAGCTCGTCGCGCTGCTCGATGTTGAATCCGAGGAGGTTCTCGGGGCCGCGACTATTGCAGGAGCAAAATGAATTTGCACGTTCGCGTCCTCGCTTGACCCTATGGGTGTCACCCTGAGCCTGTCGAAGGGCGACACCGTAACGGTCGTCTACGCGCTACTTTACCATGCGCGAGGCGGCAACCGGTCCGGCTCCGGTTTGGGGATTCCAAATGAAAAAACTTACGAGGTCTCCGCTTTGCGGATACATACCGTCGCCGGTGAAGCCGGTGATAATGATCTCGCTGTCCATCCAACTTCTAACATTCAGCGTCGTTCCGCACGGGCCGTATTGCTGAGGACAGCCGGCCCGCCACCATCCGAAACCGACTTCAATGTCGACCATCCACAGGTTTGACGAATCGCCGTCGTAGGGTGGATTGAATCCAAAGTTTCTTCCCCGTATGACGATCGTCTGCGTCTGCCTTGCGGTAACGCGACTAATGCTTTCGACCATGGGCTTGGCAGCGAGCGGCTCCGCCGGCCTATTCCACGCCGCAAGTAGGACCAGCGCCAACGTTAAAACGGCGAGACGAACCATTGCACTCCTCCTTACCGCTGGGGCACCGGCGGTGACTGCGTTGCATTAAATTGATAGCAGGTCCGGCCGACGCCGTGCTGCCAGTTTCTCGCGTATTGCCCTTCGGATATCAGATATACGCCGTCGTTTCTCGGCGAGTAACTCGCCGCAAAAACCGTACAGAGCCGATAATGCGTCGCGTCGACGCGCCGATATTCGTAGTCGCGCCTCCCGTTATCTAGAAGGACGAGATCGTCGGGAAGACGCTCGGGCAGCGAGCTCCTCTGATAGCGTACGTCTAAAGACGAAGCGATGGCCTGCAGATCCCGCACGCGCGTTTCGTCCAAGGAGATCGATCGCTGGTGCGAGGGCGTGCCCAAGAACAGGAAGGCTAAGGCGACTCCAGCGGCGACGAGCGCGATGGTCACCAGACCAAAAAGCCGGTTGAAGGTCACGCGGCGGCAGCCGGAGGCTCCATCGTTCGCAGATAGTAGAGGAAGACGCCG
>DATASC010000033.1:0-29206 GCA_036269355.1 Candidatus Cybelea sp.
CCGCGTTGCAGACGGTCTCGCAGCTTCAGGTTCAGCTCAAGAGCCTGATCGTCGCCGACCCGGGCGACCCGATCTGGACCGCAAATCTCGTCCCGTCAACCTCGGTGCAGCAGCTTCCTAGTGCCGGCGATCTCGCGCAGATCGTCGCGGAGGGGCAGCGCAATCGTCCCGAGGTGCGTCAAGCCGAGGACAAGCGCCTCGCCGCCGAAATCGATCGCGGCTTTGCTGCAAACCAGTCGCTGCCCCAAGCCGATCTTCAAGTGCAATACCTCAGTAACGGCTTCGCGGGGATCCTTGCGCCCGTGCCGACGTTCTTGCTCAACGAGTGCTTTCAGGTCCAGCGCCTGCTCTCGTGTCCGACGCCGCCGCCCAACACGCAAGGCGCGATGCCCTATGCGTATCACAACATGTGGGCCGGGTACTTTCCCACGTTCAACGTTGCATTGGTGGTCGGATATCCGGTTCAGGGAAGTCTCGCGCGCGGGATGCGGGGCGTGGCAAGCGAGGAGAGCACCCAAGCGGCGATCTTGATCCAGGGCGTGCAAGAACGGATTGCCGCCGAGGCCCGTAACGCGCTGCAAGCCTACAAAACGGCGCTTTCCAAGCTGACCGCCGCGCGGCATTCGCGTGACGCCGCGGAAGCGGTCTATGCGAGCGAGGTTCGGCAGTTCCATCGCGGCGAGTCGACGACCTATCTCGTTCTCAAGCGTCAGGTACAGCTCGAGCAGGCGCGCGGGCTCGAGCTGCAGGCCCAGACGCAGCTCAATCAATCGGTCGTGGAGCTGCAGCGCGTCGAGGGAACGATCCTGACCGCGAACGACGTAAACGTTCAGACGCTCGGAGCGAAGGCGCTGGCGCGTTAGACGATGCGAAATTTCAAAACGCGCGCACTCTCGGCCGTCGTTGCCGGAGCGGCACTGATCCTCGCCGTCGTGCCGTTCGAACGCGGTTCTGCGCAACCTGACGGAGCGCTGCCGCGCCGGGCGGTTTTGCCGACCGAGATTCCCTCGCCGCGAATGGCGATTCCACCGAGCGTCGCTCCAGGTTATCGCGCTCCCGACGTCGAGCCGAGCGACCCCGGAATCGTCGGCGTGACGCAGAGCCCGTTCGTCGGCATCACGCTTCAGGACGCGGTGGGCATGGCGCTCGTGCGAAATCCCGACCTCGCGGTCTCCGCCGCGAACGTTCGGATCGCGCACTATCGAGTGATCGAGGCTAAGTCCAACTTTGACGTGCAGCTGCAGGTCGAGCCGTCCTCGAACTTCTCGGTGCTGCCGCCGCAGAACATCTTCTTCGCAGGCCCCGGGATCGGCGGCTATGGCTATCAATGCTTGCCGCGCCTTCCCTATAGCACGCCGGCTCCGTGTTCCACGACGGGTCCCGGCAACATCATCCAGCACCAATACACGTTTCAATCGGGCATCGCGGGGCAGAGCGTCAACGGCTTACAGTACGGCGCGAGCATCACTCAGCAACGCACCTACAATAACCTGATCATCAACACGTTCAATCCGTATTACCTTGCGTCGTTGAATCTCTCGATCACCCAGCCGCTGCTGAAGAACGCGGGGATGAACGCGGTCAAGCATCAGCTCAAGCTCGCGATCATCGATGCGGATTCGAACGAGGCGCAGACCCTGGTCGACGCGTCGAACACGATCGCGCAGGTCGAGGACGCGTATTGGAATCTCGTGGCGGCCTGGCGGAACGTAGCGATTCAGGAGGACGCACTGAGACAAGCGGTGGAGCAAGAGCAAAGCGTCGCGCGGCTGGCGAAGGGCGGCGTCGCGCCGCCCGTCACCGTCGTCGAGACCGAGACGCAGGTCGCGAACTTTCAGAATCAGCTATTCTCGGCACTGCAGACCGTCTCGCAGCTGCAAAACCAGCTCAAGGGTCTGATCGTCTCCGATGCCGGCGACCCGATCTGGCGCGCAAATCTCGTTCCGTCATCGCCCGTACAAGAGCTGCCGAACGCCGGCGAGCTCGCCGCGATCGTGGCCGAGGCCGAGCGGAAGCGGCCCGAGGTACGGCAAGTCGTGGACCAGCGGCGCGCGGCAGATCTCGATAGAGTCTATGCGAAGAACCAAGGGCTGCCGCAGGCCGACCTGGTCGTGCAGTATATGAGCAACGGTTTCGCCGGCCTCCTGCAGCCGGTTCCGAACTTCGAAGCCCAGGGCTGCAACTTGCCGACCGGCGGCTGCCCGACGCCGCCGCCACAGTCGCAGGGCAACGCAACGAAGGCCTTTCACAACATGTGGACCGCGGCGTACCCGCAGTTCAACATCGCGTTCGTCGTGAACTTTCCGCTCGAAAACAACACCGCGCGCGGACTTAAGCAGATCGCCGCCCAGGAAGAGGACCAGGCCGCGATCGAGCGGCAGGCGCTCGATCAGCGAATCGAGACCGAGGCGCGCAACGCGCTGCAGACCTACCAGTCGGCGCTCTCGCGGCTCTCGGCGGCGAGCCAGGCACGCGAGGCCGCGCAATCGGTGTATGCGAGCGAAGTGCGCCGCTTTCACAACGGCGCATCAACGACGTTTCTGGTTTTGCAGCGTCAGGTCGAGCTGGCGGAAGCGCGCGGGCGCGAACTGCAAGCGCAGACCGACCTTAATAAGGCCGTCGTGGAGCTGCAGCGCGTGCAGGGAACGATTTTGACGGACAACGGCGTCAATCTGCAGACGATCGGAACGAAGGCGCTGGCCACCGCCTCGCCCGCGCCGCGACGCTCATCCTGACGACGCCCTGTACGTTCGTTCTCGCCAGCGGACGCGGCGTCCAAAGAGGCTCGCGAACCAGACTCCGAGGCTGAGCAGATCCCGCGGCAGAATTAACAACGCGTCGTCGCCGCGCTCGACTCCCAGCGCCGTTCGGGCGAGATAATGCAGCGTGAGCCGCAGGATCGCGACGATCGCCAGGAGAGGCAGTCCTAACGCGAGGTTGCGCGAGACCGCGAGATAGAGAAGCGCGAGCGGCAAGGCGTACATCAGAAACGAGAACGCGTATCCCACCGGGGCGAGCGCGAGGTTGGTGCGAGCCCAGCGCAGTTCGTGCGGCCAAAGCTCGCGCAGCGTTCGTTCCGGAACCGTGGTGCGCACGACGTAACGCGACAGCTCGACACGCTTCCCGCGTTCTGCTACGAGCTCGCCCAGCTTGTGATCGTCGGCGATTCCACTGCCAATGGATGCGAGGCCGCCGAGCGACTCGAGCACGCTCCGGCGTACGGCCATCGTCGCGCCGAGACAAAACTGCAGCGGTCCGAGCGCCAGCGCGACCAGCACCGACGGAATGAAGACCTCTTCAATCTGCATCGCGCCGAGCCGCGAGACCGCGCTCGCATTCGGTATACCGGCGTAGAGGCAGGTCGCCGCCCCGACGTCGTCGGAGGCGAACGATGCGGCGATCGCCGACAGATAATCGCGGTCACAACGGATGTCGCTATCGGCAATGACGACGACCTCGCCGTTCCAATGCACGCCGGGCTTGGCGAGATTTGCGATCTTTGGGTTGCGCATCGCGGAGTTCTCGCCGGCGGCGACTCGGACGCGATCGGGAAACTCGCGCGCGAGGCGCTCGGCGACGGGTAGCGCCGGATCGTCGGCGCCGTGCAGCGCGAACACGACCTCGTACGGCGCGGCGTACTCCTGGTCGCAGCACGAGCGCAGGTTCTCGTACAGGTCCGATTCGAGCCCCGCGATGGGTTTGAGGATCGTCACGCTCGGAAGAAATTCGCGCGCGCGTTCGGTCGGGCGCCGCGCGAAGGCTGCGAGCCTGAGATTTGCGAGCGCGAGGTAGGCCGCGCTCGCGCAGGCGATCGTGAAAAGGACGCCGTTCAAGACCTGG
The DNA here is from genome assembly GCA_036269355.1 of Candidatus Cybelea sp. Lineage (GTDB taxonomy): Bacteria > Vulcanimicrobiota > Vulcanimicrobiia > Vulcanimicrobiales > Vulcanimicrobiaceae > Cybelea. The sequence continues at coordinate 3,841 of DATASC010000033.1, forward strand.
TTCATCGCGTCGAAGCGGCGAGCTCGCCGTACGTGACGCTTGCGGCGCCGCTACGCGCGACGGCGTCGCGAACGCGCGCGCTGGTCAACGCCGCGAGCTCTCGCTCCCAAGCGAAGGTCTCGGTCCCTCGATCGGCGCCGGCGAACGCGGCCGTCGCGGGATGAAAGAAGATCTCCGTCGTGCCCTCCGGCAGTTCGGCGAGCATCTCGATGACGCGCCTTTCCGTCAATGCTCCCGCTTCGTTCACGCCGAACGCGTAATTATTGACGACGAGTCCAGCACGAAGCGCGCGCGCCCGCATCAACGCGAGCCAGGGCTCGATGGTGCGCGTCCCGCCGAACGGTTCGCGCGGAATCCGCACGGCGCGAAGGCCGAACTCGCGGCCGATTCGCACCAGCAGCGCGAAGACGGTTGGATGAACGTGCATGTGCGACTGAGCGTCGGCGTGATCGAGCGCTAAGCCCGTTTGCGCGAAACGCTCGAATTGGGCGCGGATCTCCGCGGCGAGCTGTGCGCGTACGCCCGGACGGAAGAAGAAGCGCACGCCCGCGCGGACTAAGTCGGTGAGAAACTCTCCGCGATCGTCGACGAGATCGGGAACGCGTTCCGGTGCGAGTACCGGACGTCCGTGGACGAGTACGACATGCAGCCCTACCGCGAGCGCCGGCATCCGTCGCGCTCGCTCGATCGCGTCGGTCGTGGCCGCCGCTCCGACCATCAGGCTCGCCGCGCGCAGGATTCCGTCCCGATGTGCGCGCTCGACCGCTTCGTTGACTTCGGGTGCGGCGCCGAAATCGTCGGCGGTGACGATGAGGCGTTTCAGCGCTCTTTGTCGCTCAGCATTCCGGCCGCGAGCCGGTCGACGAGCCAAACGAGCCGGCCGGAGTTCGGCTGCACGATCTGAGCTGGATAGCGGACGGGATCGCGCGGGCCGTCGTAAACCGTCGCCATGATCTGCGCCTTCTCGGCTCCTTCCACCGCGAAGACGACGGCATGGGCCGCGTTGATGACCTTTGGCGTCATCGTGACGCGCCACATCATCTGCGATTTCGCATAGACCGCGCGAACCAGCGCATCGTCGTCCGTGTCCGGCGGCGATCCCGGGAAGAGCGACGCCGTGTGGCCGTCGGGCCCGAGGCCGAGCATCACGAGATCGAACTTCGGTGCGTCGCCGAGATCGGCGCGCAGCGTCGAGGCATACTCGTTTGCCGCCAATCCGGGATCGGTTTCACCGCGAATGCGGTGAACGTTGGCGGCGGGAATTCCGACGGCATCGAGAAACGCCTTGCGCGCCATTCTGTAGTTCGATTGCTCGTCGTCCGGCGGCACGCATCGCTCGTCGCCGAAGTAAACGAACACGTCGCTCCACGAGAGCTCGTCGCGGAGCGGCTCGGTCGCTAGGAGTTGGTAAGCGGCGCGCGGCGTCGAGCCTCCAGAGAGCGCCACGTGAAAGGAACCGCGTTCGGCCGCAGCCATCCGCCCCGTCGCGACGAAAAGGTCGGCGAGCGCGCGCGCCAGCGCTTGCGGATCCCGGCAGATTTGCAGTTCGCCTCGGCTTTCCACGGTTATCCCTCTCCTCGTGCGATGATCTTTCCCGCTGCGGCGAGCGACGCCGCGAAGAGCCGGTCGTTGTGGCCCCAAAGAATCGCGCGCTCCACGAGCGCCGCTATTCCCGGATTCTCGATCGCGCGGTATCGTGGGCCGTGCTCGCGCGATCCGCTCACGCTCAGTAAAATCGTTTCCTGGCTAGCGTCCGCTTCCGCGACGAAGGTCGAATGCGACGAGCTCAGTGCGACGCGGGCGATACGCCGCGGTTCGCCCTGACGATCGATCGAGAAGACGATCTCTTTGCCTTGCGGGTTCACGAGAACCTCGGGCGCGCTCGGCGTCCACTGCAGCCGGCTTGCGAGCCAGCCGAGTAGATACAACGCTTCGGGTTCCGATCCGCACGCAATTTCCACCCGCTCGAGGTCGGCGAGCTCGCCCACGGCATCTCCGTCGAAGAAGATCGCGACGCACTCTTGCCACGGCGCGAGCCGCAAATAGGCGATGTCCGCGATCGGAAGGTCCCGGCGTTCGTCAAGGTAGCAGACCAGCTCGCGAAGGGCGCCGTGCCCGCTATCGAGCAGCGAGCTGTTGTAGACAATCGTCTGCGCGTCCTCGCAGAGACTCTCGAAGCGCGGATCGGTGCCAATGCCGGGAGCGATCCATAACAATACCACCGGGGCTTCCGTTACGCGCAGCGCGGCGACGGCGGCGCGCAGCATCTCCGGGCCGATCTCCCGCGCGCCGAGCTCGATCCAATCGCAGCCGTCGACGCGATGGACGCTGTCGGGCGCCGTCGCGTCGAGGACGATCACACGCGATGGATGCTTCGACGATAGCCGGTGGATGCGCTCGCGGGCGAGCTCGCCGATCGCCGGGTTGTCGAAGAAGACCACGATGGTCATCGTCGCGACGTTGGCGTCGCAGCCGCGCTCGCGGTACGACCGCGCGAGCTGGTCCTGCACCGACGCGATGTCGAGACTCACAGATGGCGCCAGTCGGCGAAGAGCTTTTTCGCGCTCTCCGGCCCCTGGCTTCCCGCCGCGTAGTTGGGGAACGAGAAGTCTTTCGTGTTCTGCCAGACCTCCAGTATCGGCGTGACGATCTCCCACGCGCGTTCGACGGCGTCCCATCGCGTGAAGAGCGTTTGATCGCCCGCAATCGCGTCGCCGATCAGCCGCTCGTACGCGGGCGGCGACTGAACGCCGAAACCGGTGCCGTAGCTAAAATCCATATAGACGCTGCGAATGTGCTCCTTCGGTCCGGGGACCTTGGCCTCGAAGCGCATCGAGATGCCCTCGTCGGGCTCGATCTTTATGACGAGTACGTTGGGCTCGATGCTGTCGGTCGTGTCGCCGTAGAACCGATGCGGTATTGGCTTGAAGGTCACGGCGATCTCGGAGACCTTGCGCGGCAATCGCTTGCCGGAGCGAAGATAAAAGGGCACACCGGCCCAGCGCCAGTTTTCGATATAGAGCTTCGCCGCGGCGAACGTCTCGGTATTGGAATCGGGTGCGACGTCGGCTTCTTGACGGTAGGCCTTAACGGGGCGACCGTCGATCGAGCCGGCGCCGTATTGGCCGCGAGCCGACATCGCCCAGACATCTTCATGCGGCGGCGGCGCGATCGCCGAGAGCACCTTATATTTTTCGCTGCGGATGTCGTCGGCGTCGGAGCTGATCGGCGGCTCCATGGCGACGAGGGCGAGCAGGTTGATGACGTGATTCTGAATCATGTCACGCAGCGCGCCGGCGTGATCGTAGTATCCGCCGCGTTCTTCGACGCCGAGCGACTCCGCCGACGTAATCTGCACGCTCGCCACGTAGTTTCGGTTCCAGATCGGCTCGAAGATCGTATTGGCGAAGCGTAGAGCGATGATGTCCTGAACCGGCTCCTTGCCGAGATAGTGGTCGATCCGATAAATTTCATTCTCGGGAAAGACCGCCTCGATCGCGCGCTGCAGCGTGCGCGCCGATGCGAGATCGGTGCCGAACGGTTTCTCGACCACGATGCGCGTCCAGCCCTCGGAATCGCGCTCGAGGCCTGCCTCTTTGAGATGTTTGATGATCACCGGAAAGACCGGCGGAGGGGTTGATAGATAGAAGAGATGATTTCCGCACGTGCCGAGCTCGCGGTCGTTCTGCGCAAGGCGGTTTTTGAGGTCGACGAAGTGCTTGGTGTTGTTGAAATCGGCGGCGATGTAACTAATTCGTCGTGCGAAGTCGTCCCAGAGTGCGCCCTGCGGCTTCTTCTCGGCGGGCATGAAGAGATCGAGCTGCTGACGGCAGTACTCGCGGAAGGACTCGTCCGTATAGTCGCGTCGCGCGAAGCCGACGAGCGCGAAATCCGTCGGCAGCGTGCCGCGCAGGCGCATCGAGTAGAGCGCCGGGAGGAGCATGCGCTTGAAGAGGTCGCCGCTCGCCCCAAAGAAAACCGCGCTGCACGGATTGGTAATCTGGTCGGCCGGTAGTCCCTCGCGCAGGGGGTTGCTCGCCGCGCCGTCGCCGGCCGGCGTCACGGTTGCGATCGCGTCGTCAGCCATGCGCCGGCGATCGAAGCCGACTCACGTTCGCACCGCTAAGGCCTCGTCGACCGCGGCAACCAGCGCGCGCAGCGCCGGCTCGACGTGGCCCTTGAGGTGAACGCGAACCCCGCGGCGGTTGCGCTTGTCGAGCGACATCCAATCGCCGAGCGCCTGCGCCGCGAGCAGCGTGCGGAAGCCGACGTTCATACCGGGAATCATCGGATCGTCGGGGTCGTCGGCGGTGATTTGCAAAACGACGCACGTATCGGGTCCACCCTTATGGAGCTGCCCTGTGGAGTGTAAGAAACGCGGACCGAAGCCCACCGTCGTCGCGACGCGATGAGCGTTGCGAACCTTTAAGCGAAGCTCTTCGAGTAGCTCCGCATGCGTTGTGTTGCGCGCGACGTATGCGGTGATGGCATTGTAGTCGTGCGGACGCAGCTGCGCGAAGAGTCCGGCGAGTGCCTGAACGGGATTCAGTGCCGAAATGGAGCGGCTACCCGAGAGATAGGTGACGTCGAAGTCGCTGCCCTCGACGTCGGCCTTCGGCTCGTCGAAGCTGCCGTTGCGTGCGTACTGCGCGAGCAGCGCGACGGTGTTATCTTTTGACTCCTGAACGTTCGGCTGATCGAAGGCGTTGATTCCGAGGATGACGCCGGCGGCGGCGACGGCGATCTCCCAGAGATAAAACTGCTCGCCGAGGTCGTAAGCGTCGTTCATGTCGAGGCGAATGACCGGATGTCCGGCGGTTTCGAGCGCGAGCAGCTTTTCGTCGACGCCGGGATCGGCATCGGGCAGGTTCGCGCCGACGTAAACGAAGGTCCGGTCGTCGGAATAGTCACTCGGCGCGCCGAGCGGCTCGCCCTCGATCGGCACGATGCCTTTGCCGAGCTTCCCCGTCGATTCGGCGATCAGCTGTTCGGCCCACGCGCCGAAGGCCTTGACGGCGGAGTGCGTTACGATTGTGAGTTTGTCGCGGCCGTTAACGGCGAGGCCGCCGATCGCGGCGCCGAAACGTACGCCGGGCGCGTCGTGCGGATCGATGGTCCGGTCGTTCGCATGCATCGCGCCGAGGGCGCGGTCGAGCAGCAGGTTGATGTCGTATCCGGCGATCGCCGAGGGCGCCACCCCGACGAACGACAGCGCGGAGTAGCGTCCGCCGATGTTCGGGTCGTTCTCGAAGTCCGCGCGGAACGATTCTTCCTTCGCCTCCTTATCGAGTTTCGTGCCGGGATCGGTGATCGCGACGAAGTTGCGCGCCGCGGCAGCGGCCCCGACGTGCTTCGAGACTTTCTCGTAGAAGTAGGCGTAGAAGGCATTTGGCTCGGTCGTCGTCCCGCTCTTGCTCGAGATAATGAAGAGCGACGTGGGAATTTCGAGCTTGTCCTCGAGCTCTTTGATCTGCTGCGGAGAGGTGGAATCGAGAACGTATAACCGCGGATACCCCGAGACCGGACCGAAGGTGTCGGCGAGAATGTCCGGCGCGAGCGAACTGCCGCCCATGCCGCAGACGACGGCCGAATCGAACGTCGGCTTTACCTCGTTGGCGAAGGCCTTGAGGCCGGCGACCTCGTCCAGCATGTGCTGCTGAATGTCGAGCCACCCGAGAGCCTTTTTGATGATGGCGACCGCGTCGGCATCGCTCGACCAAAGCGTCGCATCGTGAGCCCAGAGACGCTTAAGGAAGTCCGCAGAGGCCAGCTTGTCGAGCGCCGTCTGGTAGTGACCGTCGCCGGCGCCGAGCGCGAGGTGCACGCGCTGCGCGCCACCCGAGGCGAGAAGCTTTTGCTTGTAGACGATCGCACCGAGCAATGCGGCGAACGAATCGGAGAAAAGCGTGACGCCTTCCCGCTGCAGGTCTTGCGTTACGTCGAAGTACGAGATCTTCGCGTCCTGCAGCGCTCGCATCACCTCGGCAGCGCCAGGGACGTCCTGTTCCACGGTATCCGGTACGATTTTTCCGTGATCCTTCAGCGCGTCGAGGGTAGCCGGCGGCATCGTGTTGACGGTGTCGGGCCCGACGACGCTCTCCACGTACATGAGGTCGGGATAGTGCGGATTCTTCGTGGAGGTCGACGCCCAGAGGGGACGCTGCACGGCACCGCCCTTTGCCTTGAGCGGCGCAAATTCGTCGCCTTCGAAGATCTCCTTGAACTTCTGGTAGGTAAGCTTTAGGCCGGCGATTCCGGCCTTGCCGAGCAAGTTATCGAGCTTTTCGCCCTGATTGATCCGCTCTTGCAGGAGCTTGTCGATCGCGGTGTCGATTCGGCTGACGAAGACGGAGTTCACCGAACGGATTCGATCGATCGGTTTTCCCTCAGCGGCGCGCCGGCGCAAGCCGTTGACGTAGGCGAGCGCGGCCTTTTCATACATCTCGGTCGAAAAAATAAGCGTGACGTTGATGTTGTACCCGCCATAAATAGACTCTTCGATCGCCGGCAGCCCCTCCTTCGTGCCGGGAATCTTGATCATCACGTTCGGCCGGTCGACGCGCTTCCAGAGCTCCTCGACCATCGCGATGGTGCCGGCGGTGTCATTGGCCAATAGCGGCGACACTTCGAGGCTGACGAAGCCGTCGTTTCCGCCGGACGAAGCGTAGAGTGCGGCAAATGCGTCGCACGCGCTTTGAATGTCTTGAATCGCGAGATCCCAGAAGAGCGCATCGGCATTCTTCTCGGTGCCGATGAGCGTTGCGAGCTGCTCGTCGTAGTCGTTGCCTGCACCGATCGCCTTTTCGAAGATCGTCGGATTGCTCGTCATCCCGCGCAGACCGGTTTCGATCAAACGGGCGAGCTCGCCCGAGGCGAACATGCTGCGGCGGACGTTGTCGAGCCAGACGCTCTGCCCGGCGTCGAGCAGCAACTCCACGGGATTCTTCATCTATCGTCTCCTAAGGGGCGGCGAGTTGGAACTTCCGAAGGGCTACCTCGGCAACGTTTTCCGGGGTGAAGCCGTATGCCTTGGCCACCGCGGCCAACGGTGCCGACGTCCCGAACTTGTCGATCCCGAACGTCAGGCCGGCATCGCCCACATACTTGGACCAACCCAGCGTCGCACCCGCCTCGATCGACATGCGTGCGGTGATCGCCGGAGGCAGAACCTCGTCGCGATACGATTGCGGTTGTGCGTCGAAGAGCTCCCAGCACGGCATCGACACGACGCGCGTTCGCAGGCCTTTGCCGTCGAGGATCTTCCTCGCGTCGAGCGCGAGCGCGACCTCCGACCCCGTGGCGATCAGGATTAGGTCCGGCGGTTCGCCGTTCGCGTCGGCGATCACGTAGGCGCCCTTGCTCACGGCCGCGTCGCGCGCGCCGAGAAACGGAAGCTTCTGTCGCGTGAGGACGAGAACGTAGGGCGCATCTTTGGCGGCGATGGCAAGCTTCCAAGCCTCGAGCGTCTCGAGCGCGTCGGCCGGCCGGATGACGTAACAGTTCGGCGTCGCGCGCAGCGTAGCGAGCTGCTCGATCGGCTGATGGGTCGGTCCGTCTTCGCCGAGAAAGACCGAGTCGTGCGTGAAGACGTAGATTGAATGAACGCCGCTCAAGCATCCGAGCCGCAGCGCCGGCTTTAGGTAATCCAAGAAGTTAAAGAAGGTCGCGGCAAACGGAAGCAGTCCGCCATGCAGCGCGATCCCGTTCGTGGAGGCCGCCATCGCGTGCTCGCGCACTCCGTAGTGGATATTGCGCCCGCCATAGTTGTTGGGCTCGAAGTCGCCGCAGTTCTTAAGGTAGGTTTTCGTCGAAGGGTCGAGATCCGCGGAGCCGCCCACGAGCTCGGGGAGCGAGCTCGCGATCGCGTTCATCACCATTCCGCCCGCGTCGCGCGTTGCGACGCTGCCGTTCTCGGCGTTAAACTCGGGCCAGGGCAGATCCGGGGGCAACTCGCGCCGCAGCGTTCGTTCGAGCTGTTCGCCTAACTGAGTGTTCGCTCGTTTCCAGGCGTCGAACATCGCCCTCCACTGGTCTTCGAGCTCGCCGCCTTTGCGCCCGACCTCTCGATAGAACGCGAGCACATCGTCGGGAACGTAGAAGTCGGGCTGGAGGGGCCAGCCGAGTTCTTCCTTCGATTTCTTGACGTTCTCCGGTCCGAGCGCTTCGCCGTGGGCGAGGAAGTTGTCTTGACGCGGCGACCCGTAACCGATGTGCGTGCGCACGGCGATGAACGACGGACGGTCCACGACGTTCTTCGCCACTGTAATCGCCTGATCGATCGTCGCGACGTCGTTACCGTGGGCGACGTCTACCAGCTGCGTGTGCCATCCGCTTGCATCGAATCGCGCAACGGCATCGTCGGAGAAGGTCACGTCCGTGGGCCCAGCGAGCGAGACGAGGTTGTCGTCGTAGAGAACGACCAGCTTGCCGAGCTTAAGATGACCGGCGAGCGAAAGGGCCTCCTGGCTGATGCCTTCCATTAGATCGCCGTCGCCGCAGATGCAATAGGTGAAGTGGTCGACGATCGCGGCGTCGTCGCGATTATAGACGGCGCGCATGTGCGCTTCGGCAATAGCCATGCCGACGGAGTTGCCGATTCCTTGTCCGAGCGGTCCCGTCGTCGCCTCTACACCGGGTGTGCGCTCGACTTCGGGATGTCCCGGCGTGATGCTTCCGAGCTGGCGGAAACTCTTGAGATCGTCGAGCGTGATGGCGTAACCAGTGAGATAGAGCAGCGCGTAGAGGAGCATCGAGCCGTGACCGGCCGATAGTATGAAACGGTCTCGATTGAGCCAATGCGGATCCAGCGGGTTGAAGTGCAGATGACGCGTCCAAAGTGTATACGCCATCGCGGCCGCGCCCATCGGCATGCCGGGATGGCCGGAGTTGGCTTTTTGTACGGCGTCGACCGCTAAAAAGCGGATCGCGTTGATTCGTTGCTCTTCGGCCGGCGAGTTCGGCACGGAATCTCCTTTCACGACGCGGGGGCGGGCTTACCTGGTGCCGTAGCTTCAGCGTGTGACATTGGAAGAACTGCAAGCAAAGATTGAGGCGTTGGCCCGGGGTGAAGGTGACGTGCACGGACGCGCCGGGCGTGCGATCGATCGCGCAATCGCGCTGCTCGACGCGGGCGAAGTGCGTGCTGCGGAACCGTGCGGCGACCAATGGGTGGCCAACGCATGGATCAAGGAAGCGATCCACCTGTACTTCGCGCGATACCATCGGCGGATTCCCCTCAAACGCGATTATCGCAAGGTCGGCGTTCGCTGCGTTCGGCCGGGTGCCGCTCGCTATGGAAGCTATCTTGCGCCGGGCGTCGTGCTTATGCCGGCGTTCGTCAACATCGGCGCCTACGTCGGCGAGGGAACGATGATCGATACCTGGGCGACGGTCGGCTCCTGCGCGCAGATCGGAAAGCGCGTCCACCTTTCAGGAGGCGTCGGTATCGGCGGCGTGCTCGAACCGCCGCAAGCGGTCCCGGTGGTCGTGGAAGACGGAGCCTTTATCGGTTCCCGTTGCATCCTCGTCGAAGGGGCGTGCGTCGAGCGCGAGGCGGTCTTAGGCGCCGGCGTCGTGATCACCGCCAGCACGCCGATCGTCGACGTCCGCTCCGCCGAACCGCCGACGCTGCGCGGACGCGTCCCCGCGCGCGCCGTCGTCATCCCGGGCACGCTTCCGAAGCGCTTCCCCGGCGGCGAGTTCGGCACGCCCTGCGCGCTGATCGTTGGCACGCGCAGCGCATCGACCGACCTGAAAACGTCGCTCAACGACGTTCTGCGCGAGCACGAGCTCGCGGTATGAACCCACGCGTACGAGAGATCGCGCCTTCCCTGATTCGCGAGGTCGCGGGTAAGAAAAAATCTACCTCGATCGATCTAGGTTTGGGCGAGCCGTCGCTGCTGCCGAATAGCGAGCACTTTCACAACGCGATGCGATTCGCCGCCGAGCAAGGCGTAAAATATACACCGAACGCGGGCGACCGCGCGCTGCGCCACGCGATCGCGAAGCATTACGGGTATCCCGCGATGAATCGAGCCGAGAACGTCTGCGTGACGATCGGCTCACAAGAGGCCATGTACGTGGCCATCAAGACGCTGCTCGATCCGGAGCGCGACGAGCTGCTGATCGTGGAGCCGTGCTTTCCTTCGTATCGTAAGATGGCGGTCCTCGAGGGCATCGAGGTTCGCAGCGCCACGATGAGCGAGGATACGGATTTTGCGTTCGATCCCGATGCCATCGCCGCTGCGATCGGCGAGCGAACCCGCGCGATCGTGCTCTGCTCGCCAAGCAATCCGACGGCGCGCGTTTTTGCGCGTGACGCGGCCGAACGCTTGATTCGCGCACTCGAGGGACGCGGCGGCGACCCCATCTGGCTCATACACGACGAGATCTATCGCGAACAGGTTTTTGTCGACGACTTCGCGGAGTTCGCGCGACTCTATTCGCGAACGATCGTCACGAACTCCCTGAGCAAGAGCAACGCGCTGACGGGCTTGCGGCTAGGCTGGGTGCTGGGGCCGCACGAATTTATCGAGCACGCGATCAAGGTGCACGCTTGGATCGTGTCGTGCGCCGACACGTTCGCGCAACGCGTCGGCCTCAACGTCTTCGAGATGCCGGATGCGCTTCAGGAGCATGCGGAGTGGTACCGGCAACGGCGCGCCGAACTCATCGAGTCGCTCGATCGCAGCGGCCTCCGGTTCATCGCTCCGGAGGGAACGTTTTACGTCTGCGTGCGTCTGCCCGACGGTGCGAGCTCCTTGAAAGCCTCGCGCGACCTCATCGAACGATACGACGTCGTCGCCGTTCCGGGAGTCGCTTTCGGCCCCTCGATGGAGGGCTGGCTGCGCCTGAGCTGGGTCTCGGCACCCGACCGCGTCGCGCTCGGCCTGTCCCGCATCGCCGAATACGCGGCGTCGCTAGGATAAGTTAGAATCCGCCGGGCGACGGGGTCGGTGCGTTTGTCCCCGACGGGGTCGGTTCCGGCGGCGGCGGAGGCGGTGGCGGGATGCTGCTGTCCATCGGCACCGGCGTGTCGAACGCGACGAGGCGTTGCACGCTGACGACCGGCGGCGCTGCCGTCGGCGAAGCCGTCGGAGGAGCGGGCGTTGACGGAGGAGGGGGCGTCGGCGGAGGCAGACCGTTATCGATTGGCTGGGGCGTATCGACGGCAACAACGTTTCGCGCGCCGGGAAGCCAATCTCGATTGATGGCGCGCGAGGGCGCGGCGGTAGCCGCTAGCGCAAGGAAGACGACCGCCGAAAAAATGTAGCTACGGAATGCAGCGTTGCGCATAAGATCCTTTCGGGTAATCCAACGGAGTCACGGAGTGGTCGACTGCGGCGACCGGAATCGCCACGACGTATCGAATCGGATTGATTTTCTGCCGTACTAAGGCGTAAATGGTGTCGTTCGATTGAGTGATGAGCTCGACGCAGCCTTCCTTTATCGCGGTTCTTAACGACTTGCTCCAGTTGCCTTTTTGAAACGTAAGGAGCAATGGGGTCTTAGGAGCGGGAGGGTGCGTCAGTCCGAACGCAACCTCGCTGGCAGTTTGCTGCGCCCAGAGATTCAAGACCGGAAAGGAGGCGAGCACGATACAGAACAGGGCGATGCGTTGATATTTAAAGGTCAGCGCAGGTTCCGGAACTTTCGCGACATCCGATACGAGCACGATGAGTAAAGCAAAGAGCAAAAGGTTAACCACTGAGCTCGAGTGATCTTTGAAAACGGAATACGATCCTGCCAATATCGCATTGTCGACGAACGGAAATATCGACGTCGGAACGTGAAGGTCGTGCTGATAATAATAGTACCGGTACTCGAATCCGGCAAAAAATGCCAGCATTGCGAGGACGAACGTGAGGTCGCGTGCCGATGCCAGCAGCGCCGGCGCCAGTATGCTCGCGCTTTGGGTCGGCGGCGCGTCTCCGGCGCTCATCGTAACGATGTCGCGCCGATCCACACGGTCTGAACGTTCACGAACTCGTGAATCCCGAATGCCGAGAGCTCGCGTCCGTAGCCGCTCTTCTTGACGCCGCCGAACGGCAAACGCGGATCGCTGGCTACCATCCCGTTGATGAACACGGCGCCGGCTTCGATGCGTCCGGCATAAATCTCCGCGGCGCTAACGTCGCTCGTCCAGAGACTCGATCCTAAACCGAATGGCGACGCATTGGCAAGGGAAATCGCGTGCTCGCGATCCTTCGCCCGCACGACTGCTGCCGCCGGGCCGAAAACCTCCTCGTCGAACATCGGCATGCCCGGCACGACTTCCGTCACGATTGTCGGCTCGTAGAAGTAACCGTCGCGCTCGATCGCCTTTCCCCCGAGTGCGAGACGCGCGCCGCGTTCGAGGCTTTGCGACACCTGAGCGTGAACGCTCTCCCGCAGGTCCTCGCGCGCGCACGGGCCGATCTGCACGCGGTCCTCCATCGGATTTCCGATTACTTGTGCGGCTGCCAACTCCGCGAATCGGTTCGAAAACTCGTCGTAGACCGGTTCTTCGACGATGAAGCGCTTAGCGGCGATGCAGCTCTCGCCGTTATTCTGAAATCGTGCGGTGACCGCCGTCTTCGCCGCAACGGCCAGATCGGCGTCGGCAAAGACGACGAAGGGGTCCGACCCGCCGAGTTCGAGCACGCATTTCTTGAGCGACTCGCCGGCCGCGCGCGCAACCGACGCCCCGGCACGCTCGCTGCCGGTCAGTGTGACCGCTGCGATTCGCGCGTCGCCGACGACTCGGTCGATTCCCTCGCCGCGCGCGATCAGCGCGCCGAATAAACCGTCCGGCGCGTGCGCCTCGTGGAAAATGCGTTCGAGCTCGAGCGCGCAACGGGTAGTATTCGCCGCGTGCTTGAGCACGAGTGCGTTTCCCGCCATGAGCGCGGGCGCCGCCGCCCGGATCACCTGCCAGTAGGGAAAGTTCCACGGCATGATCGCGAGCAGTACGCCGAGAGGCCTGAAAGCGACGTAGCTGCGCGCGGCCGCGCTTGGTGTGGGCTGTGCCGCCAGCATCGCTTGGGCGTGCTCGGCGAAATAGTCGAGCGCCCACGCGCATTTCTCGATTTCCGCGCGCGCCTGTACGATCGGCTTGCCCATCTCTCGCACCGCCGTCGCCGCCAGGCTATCGCGCTCCTCGCGCATACGCGCGGCGACTGCGCGGAGCATCTTCGCTCGCTCGTCGAACGTCGTCTCTGCCCATCGCGCCTGAGCGCGCGCCGCCGCATCGAGCTTCGACTCGATCGCTCCGGCGTCCATGAGCGCGAACCGCTCGAGTACGCGTCCGGTAGTCGGATCGATTGTCTCGATCATATCGCGTGCTGCGACCACGGACCCGAGGGGCCGGCGTAGACTTCGACCAGACTGCTGGGATGCAAGTACTCTCGCGCTACACGCTGCACATCGTCGGGTGTAATTCGCGCGAAGCGTTCGCTGAACGCCGAATAATAGTTGAGGGAAAGACCGTTGGTTGCAATGTCCATAAGCTGCTTCGCTTGCCCGGAGGAAGACGCTTCGTCCAGAAGAGCGTCGCTGACCAGGCGGACCTTCGCCTCGTCGAGTTCGGTTTGCGAGACGGGCGTGCGCTGGAGTCGTTCCAACTCTTGCCGAACGAAGGCGACGGCCTCGACCACCCGTTCGGGCGATGCGCTCAGCTCGATCCGAAAATCGCCGCGGTCGGTGTCGGAATCAAGCTCGCTGCTGACGCTGTAAACGAGTCCGCGTTTCTGCCGAAGCTCTTGCCAGAGGCGAGACTCGAAATCCCCGCTGCCGCCCAAGATTTGGTTGAGCACCAGAAAGGTATTGTAGTCGGAGTTCGAGCGCGACAGCGCGGGCTGGCCGAGACGAATGAAGACTTGATTGGCCGCCGTTCCGATGTACTCGTGTCCACTCGCTGCGGGCGGCATCGCCATGAGTCGCGGATCAGGCTTTGGCCCGCTGACCTGCCACGAGCCAAAGGCCGATTCCAGGGCGCTGCGCACCCGCTGCGGCGAAAGATTTCCCACGACCGCGATCGTCGTGAGATCCGGCCGCCAAAAGCGTTGCGCATACGCGGCGAGATCGGCCTGCGAAATGTCGGTAATGGTTTGCGACGTCGCCTCGCGCAGTGTCGGGTCGTCGCCGGCGAGCAAGAGCCGATAATAAGCGCGATTGATCATCACGCCGGAGATGTTCGATTCCGATTGAAGGCTGTTGGCGAGCTGCGAGCGCTCCAATTGGAACCATGGATCGGCAAACGACGGATGCTGCTCGCCGTCGGCGAGGATCGGGACGATTCGTTCGAAGTCGCCGCTCATGCCTCGTGCCGAAAATTCGGATCCGGTGTCGATGAATGCGCCCATCTCGTCGGTCTCCTTGCGGCGCTGCGCGAAGGGGTAGTTCGCGCTCCCATAGTCGGCGACTGCGCCCGCGAGCCGCGCGACGCCCTCCTTACCGGGCGGTTCGAAGGCCGGCGACGACGCGATCACTCCTTGTAATATAAAGGTAGGCCGATCGGTCTTGGTTTGTACGATCACGCGCAGCCCGTTCGAAAGCGTGAACTGCACCGGTGCGAGCGCGCTGCGCTCGCTCGTCGGCGTCTGCACCGCTTTGGCGATCCATGCCGGTTCGACGATCGGTCCGTGGGGAATGCGTTTGGAGAAGTCGTCGCTCGCCTCGGCACTGCTCTTCTGTGAGTTTCCACGCGGCGGCCGTTCGTTCGGCGTCAAATGTCCGACGACCGTCGGCGTGCTTAAATAGGTACGGGCGGCGGCGACCAGATCGTCGCCGGTGATCGCCGCGAGGCGGGCATCCTCGTCGGAGATGCGCTCGCCGACGATGCCGTACGTATATCCCGCGAGATCGCCCATTCCGTCGATCGAATCGGCAGAGAAAACCCGCTCGGCCATCGTTAAACGCTTTGCGGCGAGAACGAGATCGGGGTCGAAGCCGTTATGCAGCACCGAGTCGAGCGTTGCCTGAAAGACCGACTGCGCCTCGCGACTGCTTCGCCCGGGATTGAGTACGATGAAGACGTTGAGCAGGCCGCCCTTGAGCTGTGTGTCCGCATTCGCTTCGATCGCCAGCGCGATGTTGCTCTCCACGAGCGCTTTGTAGAACGGCGAGCGCTGGTTCTCCAAGAGCGTTGCGAGGGTGCTGATCGCGGGTTCACCGTGTTGTGTGTCGCCGGGAATCGCATACGCAAGATCGAGGATCTCGAACGGAAACGGAAACTCCGCCTCGACCGTCGCGCCGGAGGCCGGTTTTGGGTTGGAGTCTTCCTTCGGCGGCAGTTTCTTTGCCGGAACCGATGCGAAGTAGCGGGACGCCTTGGCGAACACCGTCGTGTGATCGACGGCACCCGAGACGACGAGCGTCGCGTTGTTCGGCGCGTACCACTCGCGGTAGTAGCGCGCGATGTCCGCGGCCGTCGCGCGAGCAACGTCAGCGCGGCTTCCCAGCGGCGTCCTGCCCGCCGGTTGACCGGGAAACGCCGCCGCTCGGACTCGCGCCAATAAATTGAAGAACGGCGAGCTGTCGTCCCCGTCGAGCTCGTTGAGCACCGCATTGCGTTCGATCGCCCACTCGGAAGCGCGCAAAGCGGCGTGTTCCATTCGGTCGGCCTCGATGAAGAGCGCAACGTCGAGCCTGTCGGCAGGCATCTCGAAATAAAACTGGGTGTAGTCGTAGCTGGTCTCCGCGTTCATCTGTGCGCCGAGGCGGGCGGTAATGTCGTCGAGGCCTCCCGCCGAGATCTCAGGAGTTCCACGGAACATCATGTGCTCGAGCGCGTGCGCGAGACCGGTCTTCCCCGGCGTCTCCTGCAGCGAGCCGAAGCCGTACCAAATGGACGTTTGAATGACCGGCGCTGCGCGATCTTCGACGACGACGACCCGCAGCCCGTTGCGGAGCGTCGTGGTGAAGATTCCTGCGTCGCCCGGGCCATTCTGCGCGAGGGTTGCCTGCGGCAAGAACAGCGCCATCACAAACGCGAGCAGGGTTAGGTTCGATCTCACAGATGTTCGACTCCTAAATAATATGCGGCTGCACCTTCAACGGCACCCCACGGAAGGCAACCAACGAGCTCGCAGCCGGCGATTTCGATGCCCCGCTCCGCGGCTAACCGCGCAACGAGCTCGACGACGCGATAGAGCGGAGTTGCAACATAATCCGTGACGTTCAGCGAAACCTGCACGCGATCGTCTCCCCGAGGAAACGCGAGCGCGCGAAGAGAGCGCAAGCCGCCGTTTCGCTCGCGAATGGCCAAGGCAATCGTTCGCGCAACGGCGAGATCGGCACTCGCCAATTCAACGTTAAACGCAATCAAGACGTTGCGCGCGCCGATCGCGATCGCGCCGGCGCTGACGTGCCGGTGTATATCCCCTTCGTCGGGCAACCAGTCGAGGTTTCGCCGTATCTCGGGAAGAAGCAGGCGCTCGGGGCGTCGAGCTGCCGCGCCGTAGTAAAAGGCGGGGATGCCGTACCGCTTCCAAATCTCGGTGCCGGCGCGACGTGCCAGAGCGGCGGCATCCTCGATCGTCGCATCTTGCAACGGAACGAACGGAAGCACGTCGAGTGCGCCGATCCGCGGATGGGCTCCTCGATGCCCGCGAAGGTCGATTCGTTCGAGTGCGACTCCCGCCACCGCCACGGCCGCTTCGACTACGCCATCCGCGTCGCCGACGATCGTCAGAACGCTGCGATGGTGCACGGCGTCGCTGCTCCAGTCGAGCAGCTGCGCCCCGGTTGCCTTCACCGCATCGCACGCCGCCGCGATCGTGGAGGGATCTCGTCCCTCCGAGAGATTCGGAACGATCTCGAAGAGCGTCACCGCAGCGCCGTCTCGATCGCCGAGAGCACGTCGCGGGTGTTCGCCGGCGAGAGGATGTGCGAATAGCCGAGCTTGCGCGCTTCGGCCTCACGTCGTTCGGCGAGTGCAACGGCGCGAACCTCGCCCGAAAGACCGAGCTCGCCGAAGACGGCGACTGAAGCGGGGATTGCGACGTTGCGAAACGACGATGCGATGGCGAGCGCTATTCCGAGGTCCGCCGCAGGCTCGACTATTCGCAGGCCGCCCGCAACCGATGCGTACACGTCGTGTGCGCCGAGCGAGAAACCCGCGCGCCGCTCCAACACGGCGATCACCATCGCGAGCCGTTGCTGATCGAGATTGTTCGCGAGCCGCCGCGGCGTTCCGTAAGCGGCTTCGCCGACGAGCGCCTGCACTTCGATGAGGACGGGGCGCGAGCCGACCATCGATGCGACGACGCACGATCCGCTTGGGCGCTGCATTCGAGCGCCGAGAAAGAGCTCCGACGGGTTCGCGACTTCGCGAAGCCCGCTGTCGTGCATCGTCAGTACGCAGATCTCGTCGATCGAACCGAAGCGGTTTTTATAAGCGCGAAGGATGCGGTACTCGCCGCCGGTCTCGCCCTCGAAGTAGAGCACCGTGTCGACGAGGTGCTCGAGCAATCGCGGTCCGGCGATCGCGCCGTCTTTCGTCACGTGACCGACGATGAAGCACGCGCACGCCGAACGCTTGGCATACTCCACGAGCGCCGCGGTGCAATCGCGAATTTGCGTAACGCTTCCCGCGTAAGCGTCCGACTCAGGCAGCCAGACGGTCTGGATCGAGTCGACGACCACCGCAAGTGGCGTTCGCCGTTCGAGCTGGTCGAGGACCGTGCGAAGATTGGTCTCCGAATAGACGAAGAGCGCGCCATCGTTCGACGCACCGAGCGTGCGATCCGCACGCAGCCGAACTTGCGACGGCGACTCCTCGCCGCAGACGTAAATCACCTCGCCTTGGCGCGCTAACTGGGCGGCGATCTGCAGCAGGAGCGTCGACTTGCCCGCGCCGGGCGGACCGCCGACGAGCGTCAAGCTTCCGGGAACGATGCCCCCGCCGACGACGGCGTCGAACTCCGGCATTCCGACGCGCAGCCGCGCGACGGCTGCCGAACCGACGTCTCGCAACGCAGTGGGTACGCTGCTCGGCGCTGAGGGCGTGCGCGCGCCGCGGCTCGACTTTGGCCCGAGCGTAAACGGACGCTCGTCGAACGAGTTCCAAGCGTCGCACTGGGGACACCGCCCGAGCCAACGCGGCGACTCGAAACCGCATGCCGAACAAAAGAAAATCGCTCGCGCCTTAGCCATCCGCAACCGTTCTGCGGGGCCGCTGCTTTGCCTGGGCGAATCGGGCGCGCGTAGTGAATTCGCCTCATTTGCAAATCGCAATCGACGGGCCCGCTGCGGCGGGAAAGACGACGGTAGCACGCGCGACCGCGCAACGCTTGGGCATTCTCTATCTCGATACCGGAGCGATGTATCGCGCGCTCGCCTCGCTCGCCTTACGAACGGGAACCGACGTAGACAACGGCGCCGCGCTCGCCCGTCTCATGGCGAAGAGGCCGATCGAAATTCGATTGGACGAAAACGCGCAACTCGGTTTTCGGATCTTCGCCGGCGGCCACGAGCTCGACGAGGCGGCCCTCTCCAACAACGAAGTGACCGCTATCGTCTCCGCCGTTGCCGCCCATCCCGAGGTTCGCTCCGAGATGGTGCTCGCGCAGCGCCGCATCGGAGAGCAGGGTTCCGTCGTGATGGCTGGGCGGGACATCGGCACGGTCGTTCTTCCGAATGCAAACGTAAAGATCTATCTCACCGCCTCGATGCCCGCGCGGACGGCACGACGGCGCAGGCAACTTGAACGAGCCGGCGTCGACGTCGACGCACACCGTCTCGCCGAAGAGATCGAAGAACGCGACCGGATCGACCGAACGCGAGCAGTCTCGCCGCTTGCGCCCGCGTCCGATGCCTACACGATCGATTCGAGCGACATTGACGCGGAACGGGTCGTCGACGAGATATGCGCGATCGTCGGGCGCATCCGATGAATCCGGCGTTCTACGACTTCTCTAAAGTGTTCGTGCGAACGATGGCGCGAGTGCTTTGGCGCGCGCGGGTGTTCGGCGCCGAGAACGTTCCAAAAACCGGGCGCCTGATCGTCGCGTGCAACCACATTTCGTACTTCGATCCGCCGTTGATGGGCTGTCTCTGTCCGCGTCGGATCCGTTACATGGCGAAAAAGGAACTCTTCGAAATCCCCGTGCTCGGACCGGTGATTCGTGCGCTCGGCGCGTACAGCGTCGATCGCCAAGGGAGTGCCACGGGCGCGATTAAGCGCTCGCTGCAGGTCCTCGAATCGGGGGGCGCCATCGGCATCTTCCCGGAAGGCAGGCGCAGCATTGAGGGGCGAGCGGCGCCTCAGACCGGCGTCGCCTTGCTGGCTTCCCTTGGAGCGGCTCCGGTGGTCCCAGCCTGCATATATGGTACCGACCGGGCGCTTCGGCTGGGCCGCGTCGACGTCGCCTTCGGGCGGCCGCTGCTGCTTCCGTCGCACCGGAAAGCAACGCGCGATGATTTGGCGAAGTTCGCAGCGGATATCATGAAAGCGATCGAGACATTAGCGGAGAGCATCGGTGGAGATACGTAAGGCGTCGGTCCAAGGGTTCTGTTTCGGAGTAGCTATCACGGTGAAGAAGGCCGAGGAGGCGATCGCCTCACGCGGCGACGTCACCACGCTCGGCCACGTCGTTCACAACCCGCAGATGGTGGAATCGCTAGCCTCGCGCGGTCTGCGCAACGCCAAAAGCGTCGACGACGTCGACGCCGGTGCGCTCTTCGTTCGCGCGCACGGCTTGCCCGTCGACGTCTTT
This sequence comes from Candidatus Cybelea sp., assembly GCA_036269355.1. Classification (GTDB taxonomy): domain Bacteria; phylum Vulcanimicrobiota; class Vulcanimicrobiia; order Vulcanimicrobiales; family Vulcanimicrobiaceae; genus Cybelea. The sequence continues at coordinate 23,538 of DATASC010000033.1, forward strand.
GAAAAGGCAAAAGAGAAGCGCCTCGAAATCATCGATGCGACTTGCCCGATGGTCACGAAGATTCACGTGCAGGCGGAGAAGCTTAAAGGCGACGGCTACAAGATCGTCGTCATCGGCGATCCAAACCACCCCGAGGTCAAGGGAACGCTGAGCCACGTTCCGGGCGCGTGGTGCATTCAGACGCCGGAGGACGTCGATCGGCTGCCGCGGTCGAGCCGCGTCGGCGTCGTGGTGCAGTCGACCTGGTCCGGTGAAGGCTTTACCGAGATCGTGCGGGCGCTCTCCGCAAAGTATTACGAAGTTCGCGCGGTAAACACCATCTGCACCGACACGCACAACCGTCAGAACGAAGCGTTGCGGCTCGCGAAGGGCGTCGAGGTGATGATCGTAGTCGGCGGCAAGACCTCGGCGAACACCAAACATCTCGCAGATCTCTCCGAATCGCACGGCGCGCGCGCCTACCATATCGAGGGTCCCGACGAGCTGCAGCCGCAATGGTTCGAGGGAATCGAGGTCGCGGGCCTCATGTCCGGCGCATCGACTCCGGGCTGGCTCGTCGACAAGGTCGAGGCGCGAATGGAGGAGCTGGCTGCCTCTGCTTAAGGAAGCGACGCCGACCGAGCGCTTCGAGAGCGCCCTCGAAGAACGGATTACGGGTTATCGGGGATCTACAGAGATCTCCGATAGTCTTTTGCGGCATTTCGGCTACGCTCCATACGGGCCGGCACGGCGAGGCAAGCGGCTCCGCCCACAGATGGTGATGCGCGTCTCGGCCGCGGAAGGCGCGCCGCTGGAACACGCGCTCGATGCCGCCGTCGCGGTCGAGATTTTTCACAACTACTCGCTCGTTCATGACGACATTGAGGATCGTGACGAGCTTCGTCACGGACGCCCGACCCTCTGGAGCGCGTACGGCATCTCGCGCGCGATCGACGCCGGCGACGCGATGTGCGCGCTCAGTTTTCTTAGCCTCGAACACGCCTCCGCGCATCTCGATGCGCTACGCGTCATGCGAATGCTCGCGCTCCTGCACGAGGCGCACGCGGTGATGTGCGAAGGGCAATCGCTCGATCTCTCGTTCGAATCGCAGGCAACGGTGAGCCTCGGCGACTACTACAGGATGATCGAGTGCAAGACCGCCCAGCTCTTCGACGCGTCGTGTCGTTTGGGAGCATACGCGGCGGGCTGCGACGAATCTGCGGTTGCCGTTTACGGAGCGCTCGGCCGCGCGTATGGCATGGCCTTCCAGATTCGTGACGACGTCGCCGGCATTTGGGCGTCGGTCGACGAGACGGGCAAGACCGTCGCCAGCGACATCGCGCGCAGAAAGTGGACGTTTCCCGTGGTCTGGGCTATCGCGCAACCGGCATCGCCGGCCCGCGGCGTGATCGCCGATGCCTATGCGCGGGGCGACGCGCTCGACGGTGCGACTGTCGGCCGCATAGTCGAATCGCTCGACGCCGTCGGTGCTAGGCAGGCCGCGACGGAGGCAGCTGCAGAGCATCTCGCCGTCCTGGAGAATCACCCCAACCCGGAGCTTCGCGATTATCTTTCGAGCACGCTGGGCTTGACCACGGCTCGCTGACGGCAAAGGAACGATCGTGAACGTCAATACCACGGCTCGCGCAGCGGCGCGGCAGGGATCGCTGGCCTGGGCCCTTCCGGCGTTGATCCTCGGCGGACTCGTCGTGCGGCTGTTCTTCATCGGCAACGAAGGCTTCAAGACCGACGTCAGCACCTATGCGGCGTGGGCGATCGGCTTAAGCCGGCACGGCTCCTCGACGTTCTATTCGACGGTCGGATTCGCGGACTATCCGCCGGGCTATTTCTACATTCTGGCGGTGGTCGGACATATCTGGAACGCATTTTTCGCGGCACACGACCCCGGCTTTGCCATTCTCCGCTATTTCGTCAAGCTTCCCGCGATTCTCGCCGACCTCGGCGTCGGCGCGCTGCTCTACGCGGTCGTGCGCCGGTTCGCGAGCGAACGCGTCGCGCTCGGCGCCGCGGCGTTCTACCTGCTCAATCCGGCCGTTATTTATATATCGGCGCTCTGGGGGCAAGTCGACTCGATTTCCGGCGGCTTCGCGCTCTTTGCCATCTACGCGTTGCTTCGTAGCGAAGATGAGGCCGGTCAATCGCGCCGAGAGACGCTCTGGATCGTCGTCGCATGGCTCGCATTTGCCTATTCACTGTTGATCAAACCGCAGGCGGCGGTGCTGCTGCCGTTGCTCGTCGCCTTTGCATTGGTGAATCCTCAGCGCCGCGGCGGCCGTCTCGCCGCCACTGCGATCGGCATCGGCGCCGCCGTGCTCTTCGCGCTCCTGTTGTCGGAGCCGTTTCACCCGAGCAATCCGATAGCCGCATTCGTGTGGCTCTTCGAGCGCTACGCCTACGGTTCTACCGTCTATCCGTACAACAGCGTCAACGCCTTTAACCTTTGGGGCATCCGGGGCACGCTGTGGGTCTCGGACACCCAGCCGATCCTGGGCCTGCCGCAATATTTCTGGGGCGTCGCGCTGGTGATCGCTGCACTGGCGCTCATCGTATGGCGCTACGTCCAAGATCGCACCGCCCAGTCGTTACTCGAAGGCTGCGCGATCGCGACGCTTGCGTTCTTTGCACTCGCGACTCGCATGCACGAGCGTTATTCTTTTGACGGATTGCTCTTTACCATCGCCTGCATTCCGTTCGCTCGCCGCTATCTGTGGGGTGCGATTGCGCTTTCGGTGGTACTGCTCGCCAATCTGATTTACAGCCTGCAGTATCTGGCGGCCGTTACCGGGAGCGTTCCGGGGGCTAACGCGCAGAATCTCTGGGGAATCTGGACGATCGTTTTCTCGTTTCTCGCGGTCGGGACGTTCTTCTGGTTGGGCTACCAGTATCTCGGCTCGACCGAGGCGGTGGCGCGCCCAGCACCGGCGCGCGAACGCGGCGGAGAAGCCGCACGAGTAGAAGAGGACGAGTTCGGCGCGCGCCATTGGTACGATCCCCGCGAGGGGCTTGCCGCGATGCGTTGGCCGCTCGACTACGCGATCGCGGCGGCGTTGGGAGTCGGAAACTTTATTCTTTCGTTCGTGGGTTACTGGTGGCCGCCCGACAAGGTTTTCGACGAGATCTACTTTGCGCGCGCGGGCGAAGAGTATCTGCAGAACTTTCGCATTTACGAGAACACCCATCCACCGCTGAGCAAACTATTGATCACCATCTCGATCGCGCTCTTCGGCGGGATGCCGAAAGGCCACGGCCTGGGCGGCTGGACGGGACTCAACGCGATTGTCGGTCATCTGGGCAACGGAGATAACTCGTACGGTTGGCGCTTCCTCGACGTAGTATTCGGCGCGCTCGTCGTAATGCTGCTGTACGCATTCGCGAAGCGCGTCACCGGTTCGACGCTCTTCGCGACCGTCGCCGCGCTGCTGTTGACGTTCGACGGGATGCACTTCGTGCAGTCGCGCATCGCTACGCCGGAAGGCTTCGTCGTCTTCTTTGCCACGCTCGCGGTCTATGCGTTCTACCGCTTCTGGATCAGCTCGCAGGTCGGAGAGCGCGCGTACGTCGCTACGCCGCTCGCGGCGATTCTGGCAGGCGCCGGCGCCTCGCTGATAGCCGGTGCAGTCATCGGGCAGATTCTGCGTGTCGGATTCGCGGTCGACGCCGCCTCCACGACCGTAACGACGCTTTATCTCGCGTGCGCGTGCTATTTGCTCGTACGATTTCTCGCGTTTCCGCGAATGTTCGCGGACGGGCGCCGGGAGCTGACGTTCGCCGAGGGTTCGTACTCGCTGGGCGGCGGCGGCGGGACCCTCGTGTATGCGGCCGACGGCGGCACGATAGACGACCGCGGCAAGATTGCACGCGGAGCCGTTTCGCAAGCGAAGGGCGGCGCTCTCGTCTACGAGGACGATCCGCTTCAAATAGAATACCGCCGCGATCCCAGCGTGACATACGAGACGCCCGAAGGCGAAGCGGTCTATGCCGGCGACGAGATTCGAGCCGGCGCCGCAATCGAAAAAGGCCGCTCGTCGAAGCTTTGGCTCATCCTCTTTACCGTTGCCCTGGGTTTGCTCGTCAGTTCGAAGTGGTACGGCGTCATGGGATTCGGCGTGAGTTTCGTGGTGGTTATCGCCGTTTGGCTGCAGCGCTACTTCTTTCAGGGCCGGCCCACGCTCTGGGGTAATCCCCGGGGCTTCCGCCTTGACGCGGCGCTGGCTACCATCGTCTTTGTCAGCGCGAGCGTCTACGCCCTCGCCTGGGTTCCGGATCTCGTGCGTCATTCGCCCGACCCCGGCGAGATTCACAACCTCAACGACGTGGTCTACCGTCAATATTCGATGTACGAGTATCACCACAATCTCGTCGCGACGCATCCATACTCGTCGCGGTGGTTCGAGTGGCCGATCGACTACGTGCCGATCGCGTATTTTTATCAAGATCATCGAAAGGACCCGACAAACCCGAAAGGTTGTTGCGTCTACGAGATCACCTCGTTGCCGAATCCGGTGATTATGTGGTTCGGCCTCCTCGCCGTCCCTTGGATCGCCGTCCTCGCGTGGAAGGAGCGGAACAAAGCCTACGCCTTGATCGTCCTGACGTATCTCCTGCAGTGGCTGCCCTGGATCGGATCGCCGCGTCTGACGTTTGCCTACCACTTTTACGTGAACATCCCGCTCATTTGCATTTGCAACGCGGTCCTATTGCAGCGCCTCTGGCAATGGGCGCAGCGCCGCGCCGAGCGGCGCTGGGTCGGCGCCCTCGGTATCGCCGGGTACGTCGCGGCCGCAGCGGCCGGCTTCATTTTCTTCTATCCGATTTTGGCCGCTCATCCGATCGACTGGAACGCCTGGCACGCGCGGATGTGGTTTCCGACCTGGGTTATCGGACCGGGTTAGCGAAGGACGTACCGAGGTTCTTTGATATGTCCGGACACTCGAAGTGGCATAACATAAAGCTGAAGAAGGGCAAAGTCGACGCCCAGCGCGGCGCCCTCTTCACCAAGCTCAGCAAGGAAATTATTCTCGCGGCTAAAGGCGGCTCGCCCGACCCCGAGGCCAACTATCGCTTGAAGATGGCCGTCGAAAAGGCGCGTGAGTTCAACATGCCGCAGGACAACATCAAACGTGCGATTTCGCGCGCGTCGGGCCAGGGCGGCGAACGCGAGATCGAGGAGATTCGTTACGAGGGCTACGGTCCACACGGCTTGGCGGTAGTCGTGGACGCGGCGACCGACAATCGCAACCGCACTGCCGGCGAGTTGCGCTTTCTCTTCAGCCGGCACGAGGGCAACCTCGGCGAGAGCGGGAGCGTCGCTTGGATGTTCGATCCGGTCGGGATGATCGAAATCGATCCCGCCGGCCGGACCGAAGAGGCGCTCATGGACGAGGCGGCGATCGACGGCGTCGAAGACATCGAATACGACGCCGACTTTGCGACGATCTATACCGCGCCGGCGCGCCTCGCGGGCGTGCGCGACGAACTGCGGGAGCGCGGCGTCAAGATCTCCGATGCGTACTTGGGAATGCGGGCGAAGACGAAACTCGAGCTGCACGACGCGCAGTTGACGGCGGCGCTGGCATTTCTCGATGCGCTCGAAGAGCACGAAGACGTGCAGCGCCTTTTCAGCAATCTCGACTTCAGCCAAGTGCCGGCGGAGGCGCTCGCCTGAGGCT
>DATASC010000034.1:0-2664 GCA_036269355.1 Candidatus Cybelea sp.
CAGACGCTCGAGCATAGGAGCAGATCGGTGTCGATCGGCAGATGCAGCCCGTGATCCTCGAGCGTTGCAATTGGAACGATCGCGACGCACGGCCGTGCTGCCGCGGCCTTCACTTCCGGCCACGTCATCTCTCCATAACGATATTTCTGCGCCATTCAGCGATTATTCGTGCCTCTGTGCCGGGCTTCCGGTGGCGGCACGCAGAAGCGGCTACGTCGTGACTCACCACCGGCTTGCGATTCTTCTGGCGATACTCGTCGGCACGGCATGCTCTGCCAATCCACCGCCGGCGACGCTCCCATCGAGCATGGGATCCGCGCAGCAGCACCGGACGGCGCTCACCGGCATCAAAGTCTCGGGCAACCATCTCGTCGACGGCAATAACGACGTCGTCGACTTGCACGGAGTTAATCGCTCGGGTACGGAGTATGCATGCGTGCAGGGCTGGGGGATATTCGACGGCCCGAGCGATTCGACGTCGATTCAAGCAATGACGACGTGGAACGTCAACGTCGTGCGCGTGCCGCTAAACGAGGATTGCTGGCTCGGCATAACGGTATCGATCCGCAGTATGCGGGGACGAACTACATAAACGCGATCGTGAACTACGTAACCCTGCTCCATCAGTATGGAATGTACGCCGAGATCTCGCTGATGTGGGGCGCGCCGGGATCGTATCAAGCCACCTATCAGCCCGCCGCGCCCGACGAGGATCACTCGCCCGACATGTGGACGAGCATGGCGGCGACCTTTAAGAGCGATCCGAACGTCATACTCGCGCCGTGGGGCGAGACGACGGTGGATTGGAACTGCTTCATGAAAAAGGGCTGTGACGACGAAGCCACCTACGGGCCCAGCAACGCCTACTATCAGACGGCGGCGATGCAGCAGGCGGTAAGTCTCATGCGAAAGGCCGGCTATAACGGCGTTATCTCGATACCGTGCATTAACTACGCCAACGCCTGCGGTAAAATCGATGGCTCTAAGTACGACGGCTCGACGTGGCTCGAGTCGCGGCCGAAAGATTCGCTCGGGCAACTGATCGCCGAAGCCCACGTCTACGGTAAGAACCAGTGCGATAACGTAGCCTGCTTCAATTCGAGCATGCGGCCGATCACGAGAGTCGCGCCACTGATCTTTGGAGAGACCGGCGAGACATACGGCGGCTCGGATTGCACGCGCGGGTACATCCCGACGTTCTTAAACTGGGCCGACGCGCACGGTGTCGGATACGAGGCGTGGACGTGGGACACGTGGGGCGGCTGCGGTGTGTTGATCTCAAACTACAACGGCACGCCTGCGAACGCATGGGCAAAATGGGTGAAGCACCACTACCTCAGCCGTTAAAACACCGCGCCTTACGCTTTGTTTTGCTGATCGGCGTCGTCAATGCATTCGCCGATTTCACCTACGAGGGAGGGCGCGGCGTTGCGGGGGCGTTCCTCGGTCATCTCGGTGCGAGCGGCGCCGTCGTCGGCGCGGTCGCGGGCGGCGGAGAGCTGGCGGGCTACGCGATCCGTTCGGTAGCCGGCGCGATCGCCGATCGCACCGGTCTGTACTGGCTCGATGTTTGGATCGGCTATGCGATCAACATGCTCTGCGTCCCGGCTCTCGCGCTCGTGGGAGCCTGGCCCGCAGCCGCCGGACTCCTGATCGGCGAGCGTGTCGGTAGAGGCATTCGCAAGCCCGTGACCGCGGCGATGCTTTCGAACGCCGGACGTTCGCTGGGCAGCGGACGCGCCTTCGGCATCAACGAGTTTCTCGATCAAACCGGCGCCACCGTAGGACCGCTCGTCGTCGCGTTAGCGATCGCGCGCGGCGGCTTCCCGACCGGCTTCGGCATTCTCATCGTTCCCGCGCTGCTTACGCTAGCGTTTCTCGCTATCGCTACGCGGGCCGGACGTGAGTTCACGCCGATCGATGCCGGCGAATCCGGGCCGCCCGTCAAGGATTGGCCGGCCTTTCGCCGCTACGCGATCGGCGGCGCGCTCGTTGCGGCCGGCTACGTCGATTTTGCGCTGATCGCCTTTCGTTTTCAGCGCGATCACATCGCCGGCGCGCCGGCGATCTCGATTTGGTTCGCCGTCGCGATGGCCGTCGGTGCGATCGCGTCGCCGATTCTCGGTAAGCTTTTCGACCGTGCCGGAAAATCGATCGTCGGGTTTGCGATTGCCATCACGTCGATCGCGACTCCCCTCGCTTTTCTAGGACGCGGTGCCGTTGCCGGGGCCGGCATCGCCCTTTGGGGAGTCGGGATTGCCGTTCAGGACGCTCTCTTGCTCGCACTCGTCGCAGGCGTGCTCGCGCATCGGCGGCGAGCGACGAGCTTCGGGCTCTACGACCTGATCTTCGGCGCAGCCTGGTTTGCCGGGAGCATCGTCGCAGGCGTACTCGTCGATCGATCGATCGTGGGCCTGGTGCTCTTCTCGGCCCTCCTTCAGCTATCCGCGATTCCGTTTTTCCTGGTTCCGGTTCAGGCCCGATCGACGAGGTAAGCGGCCGGCGAACGCCCGGTCGCGCTTAGAGAAGGGCTCGTTTGGAAAACAAGAGACCTATGAAATCCATCATTACGATCCTCATAGCGGCCGCCGGCACGCTTACCGCCGGTGCGACCGCACTAGCGCAAGGAGCACCGCCGCCCCCGGCCGCGCCTCCGTACGTCGA
>DATASC010000035.1:0-31862 GCA_036269355.1 Candidatus Cybelea sp.
GAGCGCCTTGCCGTCGTTGGTGAACGCAATCGGAGTCTCCCAATTGAAACGGTACTTTAACGCGCTCGCCGCGAGCTCGCCGTTCGACTCCGCGTCGGGCGAGACTTCGGCGACCTGTTTCGTGCGTTCGTCGAAGAGATAGACCTGGCCGGTGTCGGAGTTCGTCGAGGTCGACCAGACGAAATCCGAGTCCTTCGGGTCGAAGAGGGCCCACATCCCGTCGCCCGGACCGACCTGATACCAATCCCGGTTGAGCACGCCGACGTCGTTGTCGCTCGTCGACGGCCCGCACCAGCTATTGTCGTCCTGCAGCCCGATGCAGACGCGATAATACGGAACTCTGCGATCGAACCCGGCATGATACGGCTGCGCGAACGGAAGATCGTACGGCTGCCAGAAGTTTTTGCCGCCGTCGGCGGAGAGAATGACGCCCTCGTCGTTTCCGTTGACGATACGCCGGCCGTCGGAAGACCACCAAACGTCGTGATAATCCCAGCCGGCGCCGGTCGCAATTGCGTGGAACGAACGCCCGCCGTCGGTGCTCATCGAGAGAATTAGCGAAACGTTGATGAGCCGATCGCGATTTGCCGGATCGACAAAAATGCTGCTGAAATAAAACGCGCGCGCGCCCAGGAGCGGATTGTGCGGCATCTTCTTCCACGTCGCGCCCCCGTCGTCGGAGCGCCACAGCTCGCCTTCGCGCGACTCGACGATCGCGTAGATGCGGCCGCGCGTTGCGGCAGCTAACCCGATGCGTCCCGTCGGAGCCTTAGGCAAACCGCGCCCTGCGAGCTTTCGCCACGTCGCGCCGTTGTCGTCGGAACGGTAGATGCCGCCGCGCGGGCCGCCGCTGTCGAGCCGCCAGGGAAGTCGCCGTACCTGCCAGACGCCGGCGAAGAGCGTCGACGGATGATCGGGAACGCGCACGAGCGACGAGACGCCGCTCGATGGCCCGGCGTAGAGCGTGCGGGTCCAGTGTGCGCCGCCGTCGCGCGTTACGTAGATGCCGCGATTGGGATCGTCGGATGAGACGCGTCCCAGGACGCCGACCGCGACGACGCGCCGGTCGCGCGGGTCGATGCAGATGCGCGAGACGTGCGCGGAGCGCTCGAGTCCGGCGCGCTCCCAATGGCGTCCACCGTCAGTAGAGTGGTAGACGCCGTCGCCCGACTCGATGGTGTTGCGCGGGTTGGACTCGCCGGTTCCGACCCAAACGTCGTCGTCGTCTTGAGGCGCGACGGCGATCGCACCGATCGGCGCGGCCGGCTGCGCGTCGAAGATCGGCACCCAGGAAGCACCGCCGTCGGTCGTCTTGAAAACGCCGCCGCCCGCACCACCAGCGAAGTATAGCAGCGGATCGCGATTGCTTCCGGCGACGGCGGGACTGCGACCGCCACTGATCGCCGGACCGATCGCGCGATACGCCAAACCCGCAAAATTCTCCGAACTCGACGCCGCGCTTGCGTACCCCCCGCCGGCGAGTAGCGCGACCGTGAATCCCAGAAGTAGCGTTCGGACGGTCATTGGGGGTCTTTACCTCGCTCTGCCGCGGAGCCCCTCGCCAGGAGCGCACCCTACGGAATCGGAAGGCGCGACGATGCTCGACGTCGCCGCCGGCGCGGTACGCGCGTACTATCTCTTCGACGTTGCCGACACGATCGATCTGGTGAAGATCGACGCGCGCGGCGGCGAGACGCGAGCGCCCGCCGCGCTTCCGCTCCGCGGGCAGGCCCCGCCGTATCTGCAGTTTCCTGTTCCGCCGGTCGTCGCAAATCTACCCGACACGGATTTCGACGGCGTGCGCTCGAGGGTTCGCGCCAAGTTCTACGACTACGGCGTCATCTCGGTCTGCCTGACGTTCCCGTTCGCGGGGACGTGGAACGAGCTGAACGCGCTCGCGGAGCGCGCTCGCAGCGACGAACGCATCCTCCGCTTTGCGGAATCGGCGATGACGCGGCTCTGCGAAAGTTCCACGGAGGCGCTGGACGAGCGCCACGTGCCGCTGGTGGAAGATTATCTCATCGTCGAGATCGAGCGCTTTGCCGAACCGATCGATGCCGAGCGGTTGTTAAAAGAAAACTCCGGCGAATTGTCGAGGCTCTTGCTCGGCGAACGCCGTCCGCTCTCGGCAAGCGAATCGGCCGAAGCGTTACGCACCCGATTCTCGTATCACGAGGACGACCTGACGATCGTGCAATGGGACACGGCCATCGTGTACGACGACAGCGAGAGTGCCCGCGCAATCGAGGAGATTCTAGAATTCGCGAACTCGCAACTGCTCGAGCTGCGGACGTACGACGCGCTGCTCGACAGCGAGCTCGACACAATCTACAAGATGCAGCCCGGCGAGCCGGGTCGTTCGCTGCGCGGACAACGGGAGGCCGAGCGCGCGGCGACGTTGCGCTATCTGCTCGTAGACGTACTCGAGCTCACCGATCGCTCGACCAATGCGCTGAAGATTCTCGGCGACGCATACTACGCGCGCATCTATCGCGCGGCGGCGGCACGGCTCGGACTCGCCGACTGGCAGCGTCAGATCGACACGAAGCTCGCGAGCGTGCGCGAAATGTACCGTTTTTTCAGCGACGAGGCGCGTAGCCGCCGCGACGGGTTTCTCGAAATCCTCATCGTCGTGCTCGTCGCGCTTGAAGTCGTCATCGGCGTTTTAACGCTGCTGCATCTTTGAGCCGGGGCTCCCGGTTGGGCACCCGCCCCGCCTCTCAGTGAGTATGGGAGAGGCGGAGCGGGGTGCTCGTGCGGAGCAGACAAGCCTTAATTAAGATTGTAGAAGTCGGTGATGCGCACGCCCTGTGGTTTGACGCGTGCGCAGGGATAATACCACCAAAACGGCACGCCGATGCCGCATGCCCGCGACTGTGTGATCAAGTGTGGGAGAACTGTAGGGGTCGGCGGAGCTAGTGGGAAGCGCCGCGCTCGCTCTCGGCGAATCGGGCCGCGACCCAAGCGGCGACGTCGTCGGCCGCCGTGGCCAGCACCGAGCCGTGATTGGCGCCGACGTACGCTTTGAACGTAACCGCTGTTCCGTGCCGCCGAAGCTGGTCGGCAACCGCGATCGTGCTTTCGGGGGTCACTTCCACGTCCGCGACGCCTTGCACGAGCATCGTCGGGACGGAGATCGCGAAGTACGCCGCGTCGTTTTGGACGAGATCTCCGTAGAGCGCGTCGATCGCGCTCTCCGCCTGCGGGCGAAAGAATGCGCTGGGCGCCATGGTCGCCCACTGTGAACTCTTCATCAGCTCCGGAAGGCATTGCGCCGCGAGCTCCGGCATGATTGCGAGCGCCCGCGGCTCGAGCATCTGCGACGGCACGATGCGCGAGTCGACGACCGAGAATCCGTCGACCAGCAATCCCAAAATCGCTAGACCCTCGTTCGGAGCGTCGTTGTGCACTTCGAAACTCAGCGTCGATTCCGGAAACGCGTACGGTGCGAAGGAGACGACGCCGACCAAATCGAGTTTCGGCGCGATCTGCCGCCCGATCGAGGCTGCGGCAAGCGCCGCGGCACCGCCCTCGGAGTGACCCATCGCAATCCACGCGCGTCCGATCTGCGGATCGACGGCGCGCGCGGCCAGCGCCATGTCGGTGACGTCGTGTGCGGCGACCGTCGCGACCATGTACGGATGGATTCCGGGCGTTCCGTTGCCCTGATAGTCTGTCTGCGCGACGGCATATCCGCGCTGCACGAAGCCGTCGAGCATGCGCTGTTCGAGATTCGGCTTGGCGGCGCGCGACGGCGCGCATAGCGGACCGTTACCGGTCGTGCCGTGCGCCCAGCTGATCAGCGGCCAGCCGCCGCCGGGCGGTTGGCCGTGCGGGATGGCCACCGTTCCGGAAACCGCGACGAGGGTGCCGTTCGGCAGCGTACTCTCGTACAGTACGCGATAGTTCACCGACGCGGACGGCAACGCCGACCCGCCGCTGAACGGGCGCGCCCAAATCACCGCGCCTTCGTCGTTCGACGGCAGCGTCGGCGGAGGCTCGTAAAACGCGTCGCCCGTCGGGCCGGCCGGAATCGTTTGTGCGGCTGCGCTCGCGATGAGTAGAGCGGCGAGTATCGTGGCGAACACCAGAGGAGTGATAACGCGCGGCCGCGCCGGCATGTGACGCGCGGCGATGCGTGCGGCTACGATCCGTCGGAGCAGGCGTGATATTTGTTCGAATACATCGGCTGCAGGCTATAGGCCGTTCCGTTTACGTCGATCTTCCATTCGAACGACTCGCAGAGATCGGCGACCTCGTCGAAGAACGTGAAGTTGAACCACGCGAACGCAGGACCCGGGTCGGTGATCGACTCGAACGTCTCGTGCGCGAGCGTCGAGGACGTCGAGTTCGTGAGCGCGGTCGCTCCCGCCGATGCCTTCGACTCGCAGCCGGCGACCTTTTGGAACGGCTCGATCGAGACGATCACCGGCTGGGAGACGTCCTTGAAGGCGACGCTCTCGTGATACGCACAGAAGTCGAACGTTCGCCGATGGTTCGGCGAATAGCAGTCGCGCGAGCGGTCGAAGCACGTGTCGGTTCCCTTGGGGAGAAAGACGTGGTAGATCGTCGCGTAGCCCGCCTGCATGCCGTTCTTTACCAGCGCCGCGTGAACCACCGAGAGCAAGTCGTTCTGATAAAAGAGCTTCGTGTAGGTATGATACTTCACGGTAAACGCGCCGCCGAACGTGTACGCGCTCGGCTGCGACTTCGTGTATTGCGTCAGCAGCGCCGCAAACGTACTGCCCGTTAACGCTTTTTGAAAACCTTCGGGATCGCCCCAGCAGGCTTCGCCGCTCTGCTTGCAGTTCACGTAGATATTGAAGGACGCGGCGCTGCGCATGATCGGTCCGTTCTTGCGAACCAGGTCGGCCGGATATTTCTTCCGTACCTCGCGGATCACCGCTCCGCTGCCGCCCGTACGCAAGCGCATGAAGTGGTGGGAGAGGATCTGCGCGTCGCGCGCGCGGGCCTCATCGCCGGCCGTAACGGCCAGTATCGTGGCTGCGACGGCGCCCGCTGTCTGCACTCGCGGGGCGAAGCTCTGCTGCGAGACGCCGCAAGCCGAGAGCGCCATGGCCGCGCACAGCGCGGCCGAGATTCGTGCTGCGAGCTGGTTCATGGTCGACTACCCTTCATTTCAGTTAACTGCGCGCGAGGCGAACGTCATCGATTACTCTCCCTTCGTCGCAACGTTCGGTGGTCGCCATCGCGAATCGTCACCCCGTGGCTGTCGAGCCACTCGAGCAGCGGTACCGCATACTTCCTCGACGTCTTGAGCATATCTCGAAACTCCGACGCGGTCATGCGATCGCGCTGGCGAAAGTGCCCCTCGACGCGCACCTCGATCTGGGCGATCTGTGTTCCGCGATAGAGATCGTCGCCGACCTTCACGAATGCGCCGTGAGCGAGCATCGTATCGAAGGCCTTCGCGAGACCGGTGATGTGTGAGAGTTTCACCGCCGACGCCGCGCCGGCAAACGGAATCGGCAGAAACGGCCGCGTCTCGTCGACCGGGACGAGATACTCGAAGAAAACGCCTTGCTCCGGCGTAAACGACGGCTGATGATCGACGGTCGCATAGTAGCCGCCCCGATTGACGAGCCTTCCGCTATCGACGAAATGCTGCGCGACGCGAACGAGCGTGGGCTCCGCGACGTCCAGCACTCGCGCGAGCGCGATCGAGGTCATGCCCATCGACCACGGCTCGCTGCGATGCGATTGCTCGAGTTGCTCGAGCACGCGCGAAAACATTGCCTCGCCGGCGGCAGCATCGACGTATGCTGACGGTCGTATCACGCGAATTACTTCTCCTTGCTGGGCTAATCGGTCGGCGGCCTCGCGCGCCGCTTGCTCGCGAAGATTGGCAGCGAAAGCAATCGTGCTAAGGTCGATCGCTTCTAGCCCCTTCTCGCGGAGCACCGCGAGCACCGCTTCTTCGTCCGCGTTGCGCCCCGCCTCCGGCGCGGCGAGCTCGATACCTTCGACGTAGCCGCCGCCGAGCAGCGTCATTGGTGACGGACGGCGCAAAACGAAGCGCAAGCTCGGAAAGGCGACGACCGGCTCGCGCAACGCGAGCTCCGCTCGTACGTCCGACGCACCGGCGAGCGGCTCGTGCAGAACGAGGGTGCCGAGAATCTCCGCCGATCCGATGTATGCGCGTACCGGCGTGCGCCGGCGCAGCAGGGAGGTTGCGCTTTCGAGCGGTGTGAAGCGAACGCCGAAACGCTGCGTCGCGCTCAGCTCGCGACCGACGATCGCGCGGCCCCGCTCGAGTTGTGCGCGTTCTACTCCCGGGAGATTGAGCGCAACGCGCGCGCCCGCTTCGACCCGCTTGCGCGTCGATTCGAAGACGCCGATGCTGCGGACGTGCGCAGGCGCGCCGCCGGGTTCGATAACGAGCGTCTCGCCGGCGGAGACCGTGCCCTGCATCAGCGTCCCGGTCACGACGGTGCCGAGCCCCGGCAGGGGAAAGACCCGATCGATCGGCAGGTACGCCGGCGCGTCGACGTTTCGCGGAGGCAGAGCCGCGAGCTCGTCGTGGAGTGCCGCTTTGAGTCGGTCGATATTCTCGCCGGTGACCGCGGAAACCGCGAAGAGCGGCGCCTTTGCGGCGATCGTTCCGGTAAGCCGATCGCGAATCCGCCGGCACGCCGCGTCGCGTTCGTTCGCGGCGAGCAGATCGATCTTCGTCACCACCACCAGCACGCCGCGCACGTTGAGAAAGCGCAAGATTTCGAGGTGCTCGAGCGTCTGCGGCATCACGCCTTCGTTTGCGTCGACGACGAGCAGCAGCAGCTCCATCCCCGCCGCGCCGGCGAGCATGTTGTGCAGGAAACGCTCGTGTCCGGGCACGTCGACGATTCCGGCCTCGAGCCCATCGCCGAAGCGCAAGTGCGCGAAGCCGAGATCGAGCGTCATGCCGCGCTGCTGCTCCTCGAGCCACCGATCGGGATTCGTTCCGGTGAGCGCCGTGATGAGCGCCGACTTTCCGTGGTCGACGTGGCCGGCGGTTCCGACGATGTGCATGGGTCGGAGCTAGCCGGTTGGTTTGAGACGAATCCGGTAATCCGCGAGGATCTCATCCGCGGCCCGGAATCCCGATTCGGCCCCTCCCTCCATGAAGCCCTGATACGCAACCGACGTATGCTCTCCGGCGAAATGCACGCGTCCTTGCGCGCGCGCCTCGTGTCCGGCGATCGTGGTGCATTGCCCGACGAGCCAACAGGAGTAGCTCGCCAGAATGTTCGGATCGGCCTGCGCGTTTCCGAACGTCGCCTTCCCGTTCCACTTCGATGCGACGCCGGGCCAGATACGGTCGAGTTCCGCGAAAAACTCGCGCGTGTGCCAATCGACCGCGTCCGATTCGCCGGCGCGCGCGTACGGAAGCTGCGGCGAGTCGAACATCGCCGGACCGGCTGCCGTAAAGACCTCGATAAGCCCCTGCTCGCCGCGCTGACCGAGCGAGAAATCGAGCGCGCTCTGCACGGTGAGCGTCGTCCAGATTTGGCCCGTCGTCGGTTCTGGCCACGGATGATCCTGACGCATCCATGCGCGGCGCTCGAACTGAAGGTGCAGCTTGGTGTGATAGCCGTAGCCAAGATTTTCGATCGCGTTATTTTTCGCCGAATCGAATCCGGCGCCCGAATAATCGACCGCGCGCAGCGCGATGAAGGGAATCGTCAAGACGACGCGGTCGGCGAGCACGGTTTCGAGCATTTGGCCGTGACTGAAACGCAGCTCGTACGATCCGTCGGGCGTTCGGCGGATCGAGAGCAGACGCCGGTTGAAATGCACGCTGCCCACGGGGAGCCACGCCGCAATCGCCTCGGGCAGCGACTGGCTGCCGCTGGCCAAGATATAGCGCTGGTCGGAGTATCCGAGCACGTTCATCTCGTGATTCTCCGCGTAGTGCCGCTGCTGACCGAGCTGCATCACGAGGTTGAGCGCGCTGAGCTCCGCGATCTCGCGGCCGTATTCGTTGCGATACGACTCCGCGATCAGCCGCCCGAGCTGCGAATCGAGGCCGCCCGGCACGTAGCTCGCGATCCAATCGGCCATGCTCATCGCATCGAGCCGCCGCGCCGTCGGGGTCGCCGTCGCATACGTCGTCGACGGGTCGACGTGCGCGAGCTGATCCTGCAATATCGGATAGATCTTGGCGAAGTCGCGGTCAGCCTGGGTCATCGCATAGTACCGGCCGTTCAGGTAACAGGTGTCGCGCGCTCGTGGAGGGCGTCCGGAGTACGTGTCGAGCAGCCCCTGATCGAAGCGATGGGCGAGCTGATGGATGTTGACGTGCGTCGAGTCGACCATCGCGCCGCACCACTCGGTATGCTGACCGGCATCCCAGTAGTTTCGCTCGGAATGCATCCGCCCACCGATACGCGACGACGACTCGTAGATTACCGACTCGATGCCGGCGTCGCGTAGGCGCATCGCCGTCACCAACCCGGCAATTCCGGCGCCGACGATCGCAATTCGCTCGCGACCGCGCGCCGCGGAGCTCTGGGCCCACGCGAACCGTGGGATCGTAGCGGCGCCCAGTAACGCCGATCCCGCGCGCCGTAAGAATTGGCTTCTGGTGTCATCCCGAGCGCGCGCGCGGCGAGCGGTCGAAGGACCCATCTAGATCTTGACGTTGAGGTCGACGAAGAAGCTGAAGGGCTGCCGCACCGATGAGACGCCGACCTCGGTCACGTTGAAGAACGTTCCGTACGGATAGCGCAGCTGCGGCGGCGGATTCTTCACGAAGTTGCCCGAGGGCGCGAGAATGTTCGACGGCAGTGTGGAGTAGACGCACGTCACCGAGTTGTCCCAAGCGTAGCCGCGCTGGAAGCACTGATTGTACAGGTTGACGGCTTGGGCGGTCAGCGTCATGCGCGGCGAAACGTCGTAACTCATCTGCAGGTTCGCGGAGAGTTCCGACGGTTCCATGAACGCGCCGAGGTTATCGAAGTGTCCGCTATACGGGTCGGGCAAAAAGACGGCGCCGATCGTGTTGCCGGGACAGCTCGCACCCGGCGTCAAGGGCGTCGTAGCCGGCTCCTTCGAGCACGACTGCGGAACGTAGCCGGGCCAGACGAGCGGCGATCCGTAGTTCGACCCGTTCGCGTAATGCAAGGACGGCGTGACGCTGACCCGGTTGTGTCGATAGTTGAGTACGAGCGTCGCGACGTCGGGAACCGAGTACCCGTTGGCCGCATTGAACGGACTGGGGATCACGTCGTAGGGCGCGTACCAGGCCGACGTATTGAAGAGCGGCTGAAGCGCCTGATGATAATAGGGATTGGGGATCTTTAACGTACCTTGATCGTGCGTACCCGACTGCGAGTTGAGCAGGACGGGTGCCGCGTTGCCGGCGTAGGCTCCGCTGCCGCACGCCTGCCAGTTCGCGGAGCTCTGCGTCACGTTCGCACAGGCCGCCGTGTAGGAGTTGTAGAGCTCGATCTGTGTGTTGAGCGAGTCGATGACGCTCACGCCGTTGATCGGACGGAAGCGAATCCGGTTCTCGGTGTGCGTGTACGAGAGGAGTCCCGCGAGGCCGTTGCGGGCGAAGTCGCCGTACTGGAGCGAGAGTTCGACGCCGTACGACTCTTGCGTGCCGACGTTGATCCCGGCGAGCGTCCCTTGCACGGCGTTGATCGCCTGGAACTGCAGCTGGTTGCTGGTGTTGCGGTAGAACGGCGTCACCTTGTACGAAAGCTGCGTGCCTTTCACGCGCTTCTCGAGCGAGAGATCGAAGTTGTCGGAAGTATCGGGCGAAATGTCGTGATTGGGCGTATGATAGCCGAGCGGATAGAACTGCGCGATGAACGAGGCGAGATTCTGCTGGAAGGTGTTGTACTGGTAATACGACGAGCCTTCGGCGCGCGCGTACTTGCCGGCCGAGCCGCGGATCACCGTATCGGGATTGAGCGTATACGTAAACGAGAGGCGCGGCTGAAAAACGTACGAGGCGAGATCGGCGCCCGTCGTATTGTAGAGTCCGTTACCGGGATCGCTGAGCGGCGCGAGTCCCGGCGCGCAGACGAACTTATCCTTCTGCGGGACCCACGCCCATTGCGTCGCTTTGCCCGGAGCGCCACAAAACTCGTTGTTGTAGGCGTCGAACCAGAATTGACGTGCGGGATATCCCGCTTCGAGATTGTTAGTGGTGTACTCGAAGCGGTCGATACGCGCTCCAAGATTCACGACGAGACGGTCGTTGGGTTGGTAGAGATCGGTGAGCGCGGCTGAGCCGAAGTGCGGCGTCACGTCGTCGACCTGCGCGCTCTGCCCGTTCTCGGTCATCATCCAGCGCGCCCCGGCCCTTCCCGCCGCCGAGTCTTTCGGCGCCTCTCCGGGCATGAGATTAAAGTTGTACTTGCCTTCGCCGGGATAACACCCGAAAGATGTTAGACATCCGCCCTGGCTTCCGGCATCGAAGCAGCTCCACGGCTTACCGGTCACGTAGTTGTAGCACTTGCCGTTCGGCGTTCCGTAACTGGAGAGAATCGTCCCGAGACCGGTCGGAGCGAGATTCGTCGTCGACGGGTCGGTCGAGCTGAAGCCGGCGTTGTACGTCTGCAGCCGTTGCGTCATGTACGACGCCTCGGCGGTGAGCAAGTTCTGAGTCGAAAGCTGGTTGGCGTAAATCAGCGTTCCGCCGAAGCCATGCTCGAGCACCTCGTAATCGGCCGGATCCGATCCAAAGACGAGCTGCGCGCTCTGCGGGCCGTTGATGAACCAGTTCGAGTATGCGCCCCACACGAGTCCGCGCAGGTAGGAGTGCGGATCGAGATTCTTCTGATACTGCAGCTTCTCGATCGAGTAGCCGTTCCAATTGCCGTCGCGATCGTTGGGGTTGACGGGCGAACCGGGATCGCGTCCCGAGGGGCTGCTCGGGAAGAATCCCGTTATAAGGTCCTGCGAACGCGGAGCCTGCATCAGTGGGCCGCCGTAGTAGAGCGAATCGAGATAGGGCATCGGGTATCCGATGCCGGTCTTTTTGCCCGCGTAGGGCGTGTACCCAACGTCGTAGGCCGAGCTGAGGAACTGATCGGCGATGCCGCCGGTCACGTAAAGCAGCTGCACGTCGTCACGAAGCGATGAGTTCCGGTGCGGAATACCGATGTGAAGATTTACGACGTTTTCGCGATCGAAATTGGTGCCTTGCGCGTACGCGTAACCCGGCGAGTAAAGGAACCCGTAGTTCGGCTGTTTTGCCGCGGAGCCGTCGAGAATATTGTAAACGTTGTTGTTCGTCGGGACGTTGAGCGGATAGAAGTAGAGCGGGTCGCTGACACCGCCATACTGATCGCCGAAACGATACGTTTGATTCGTTCCCGAGAGCCCGACGTAGTACGAGAAGAGCCGGTCGGGCGTGGCGCCGCCGAGCTCGATCGTCGCCTGATGGTAGAAGGCGGGGCCGCCGATCCCCAAGTCCGCGGACGCGTAACCGGGGAACGTGCCGCTCTTGATGACCTGGTTGATGTAGCCGGCGAGACCCGACGAGTTCGAAGTCGCCGGCGTGCCGCCGGTGTAGACTTGCACCTCCTGATTGCCGAGCGAGGTGAGCGTTCCGATCGGCGCGAGATCGGACTGGCGGGTCATTTGTATGCCGTCGAACTCGTACGCGACTTGGTCGACGTCGCCGCCGCGGATGTAGACGCTCTGATACCAACCCTGCTGATTCGACGGAATGTTGACGCCGGGAGCGGTCGCGATGGCGCCGTACGCTTGCGTCATCGCGCCGGAGCCGCCGAGCGTCGACGCCGCCTTTTGCCCGGCCGCGTTTACCGAGTAGACGTCGCTGGTGACGCCGGAATGTACGAGCGACTGCGCCGAGCGCGAGGTCGTGTGCGCGATCGTCTTGATCGTCTTTTGCAGCTCGACCGTAACGGTAGCGGATTGATCAGCGACGACCGAGATTCCGGGCTGCGATTGCGGATCGTATCCGGCCTTGCTCGCGCTCACCGTATACGTGTCCGGCGATAGCGAGATGAATGTAAACGCTCCCGACGCGTCGGAGACGCTCTGCGCGGTTTGCGAGGGCGAAACCACGACCACTTGGGCTCCCGCGATCGGCGCATGGGTCGCCGCGTCGAGAACGCGGCCGTGCAGTGTGCCCGTCGTACCCGCTCTCGCTCCCCAGGGCATTGCGAGGAGCGCAACCGCGAGAAGTGCAGCAATAATTTTCATCAAGAACTACCGGTGGCCTGAAAGGCCAGTCGCTTGAGAAGGTTTTTTCGGGGGCCCGAAGGGCCGGGGGCCCCGATGCCCTTCGACAGGCTCAGGACTGTGGGGCGCGAGCAGCGCGAAGCGCGTATTCGCCTTTTCAAGAGAAGAGGCGCTTTAAACTCGCCGAATAGGAGTTCCTCGCCCAAACATGAGGACGCACGAAAAACCGTCGACTCCCGCTGCCGAAAACCCGCTGATGAAACGCCGCCGGGAGAGCGTCGCGCGCGGCGTCGCGACCGCGCACCCCATCTGGGTGGAGCGCGCGAGCGGCGCGACCCTTTGGGACGAGGACGGCCGGCGATACCTCGACTTCGTCGGGGGAATCGGTACGCTCAACGCCGGACACGCGAACCCGAAGGTCGTGGCGGCAATCGCCGACCAGGCGGCGCGCTTCACGCATCTTTGCTTTCAAGTGGCGATGTACGAACCGTACGTGCGGGTCGCCGAAGAGCTCAACCGGCGCGCGCCGGGCCCGTCGCCGAAAAAATCGCTGCTGCTATCGACCGGTGCCGAGGCGACCGAGAACGCGGTCAAGATCGCGCGCGAGTACACTCGGCGCCCCGCGATCGTCGCCTTTACGCACGGATACCACGGACGTACCCTGCTCGCGCTCTCGATGACCGGGAAGAACGAGCCGTACAAGCAGCACTTTGGGCCGTTCTGTAGCGAAATCTACCACGCGCCGTTTCCCTACGAACACCACGGCGTCACGACGGAACGTGCGCTCGAAGCGCTCGAGGAAGTCTTTTCGTCGGTAGTCGCGCCCGATCGCGTCGCCGCGATCATCGTCGAGCCGGTGCTCGGCGAGGGCGGCTTCGTTCCGGCACCGCGAGAGTTCTTGCCCGAGTTACGGCGCATCACCGCAGAGCGCGGAATTCTGCTGATCGCCGATGAGATACAGACGGGATTCGGGCGCACCGGCACGTTCTTCGCTTCAGAACAGTACGGAATCGAGCCGGATCTGCTGGCGGTCGCGAAATCGCTCGGCGGCGGTTTGCCGCTCGCGGCGGTCGTCGGAAAGTCCGAGATCATGGATGCCCCGGAACCCGGCGGTCTCGGCGGAACGTTCGCCGGCAATCCCGTCGCATGCGCGGCGGCACTGCAAATTTTTGAGACAATCGACGACGCGTTCTTGGCGCGCGCCCGTGCGATGGGCGAGCGAATCGGCGCCGCTCTGCGCGCGATGCAGCGCGAATTTTCGCAGATCGAAGACGTGCGCGGACTTGGCCCAATGCTCGCAATGGAACTGTCGTCGGGCTCGCCGGAGATCGTCGAAGCGGCGCGCGAGCGCGGTTTGCTGCTGATGATGGCAGGCAAGCGCGACGTAATTCGAATTCTCGTGCCGCTCGTCGCAACCGATCCCGAGCTCGACGAGGGACTCGATATTTTGCGCAGCAGCTTTCACGACGTCTTTACGAGGTGACCGAAAATTCCCGGTGACAAAGAGCAAAAGGTTTACGAATATACTAAGAACGTTCTAGCGCTCATCGAAAAAATCGAGATCGCGCCGGACGAAGCGGCGTGGATCGCGCGCGAAACGGTCGAGTCGTTTCGCGAGCACGTCAATCCCGGATTCTTGGAGTACCGCAAGGCTACCGACGCCCGCAACGCGAGCGCCGTAGTCGAGTGGGCCGATGCCGGACCGAACTCCTACCGCGACTTAAACGGTCGAACTTACCTTGATTGTCTCGGCGGTTTCGGCATCTTCAACGTCGGCCACCGCAATCCGAAGGTGGTCAAGGCGGTGAGCGATCAGCTGCGCCGCCAGCCGCTCCACAGCCAAGACTTGCTCGATCCGTTGCGCGCGATGCTCGCGAAGGCCCTTGCCATGCTCGCGCCGGGGGACTTGGAGTTCAGATTCTTCTGCAACAGAGGCACCGAGGCGGTGGAAGGCGCGCTTAAACTCGCGCGCGCTTACGATCCGGCGAAGCAGACGATCGTCGCCGCAACGAAAGGATTTCACGGCAAAAGCTACGGTTCGCTTTCGGCGAGCGCCAAAGCCGAGTTCCGCCGGCCGTTTGGCCCGATGCTGCCGAACATCGAGCACGTTCCTTTCAACGATCTGCTCGCACTGCGCGACATGATGACGTCGTGCAAGGCCGTCGGCGAAGACGTCGGCGCAGTGCTGCTCGAGCCGATACAAGGCGAGGGCGGCGTCAACATATCCGACGACGATTATCTGCCCGGCGTGCGCGCGCTCTGCGACGAGTTCGGAGCGCTCTTCATTCTCGACGAAGTCCAGACCGGGATGGGACGCACCGGAAGGATGTTCTGCTGCGAGCATTATGGGGTGACGCCCGACCTCATGTGCCTAGCCAAAGCCTTCGGCGGCGGCGTCGGTCCCGCTGGCGCGGTTGTCGGACGGCGCGAAGTCTTCTCCCGGCTTTTCGACAATCCGTTCCTGCACACGTCGACCTTCGGTGGAAATCCGCTCGCGTGCGCGGCGGCGCTCGCGACGATCAACGTGTTAATCGAAGACCGGCTGCCCGAACGCGCCGCGGTTATGGGAACGCGTATGCTCGCCGGTATACGCGAGGCAATTGCCGGCTATGAGGACGTCGCCGTTGACGCGCGGGGCAAGGGTCTCTTGATGGCGATCGAGTTTTGCGACAACGCAACCGGCTTTGAGTTCGCAAAACACATGCTCGATCGCAGCGTTCTTGTCTCGGGAACGCTCGTCAACGCGCGCACGATTCGCATCGAGCCTCCGCTCACCATCACCGAGGAAGAGGCGGATTACGTGTCCCGGGCGGTTGCCGAAAGCGTCGCGTCAACGGATCGGGCAAAAATTAGGGTCTGAAGCGGAAGACGGTGCCGTCGGGAAACTCGGACGAACCGCCGACATAGTTCGTGCCGAAGATCAGGTGCCGCCGGTCCATGATGAGATTTCCTCTGGGATCGTATCCGCCTGAGTCGCTGCTGAAGCTCAAGAGAATTTTTTCGGTATACGAGCCGTCGCTGGGCGTGAGTTCGTAAAGGGTGCCGCCGAACGTCGGGCCGCCCTGCCAGGCGGTTCCGTAGAGCGTGCCATTTTCGCCGATGACCACGTTGCTGAGCGGATAGTAACCATCCGTTCCGTATCCGAAGCTCCAGAGAACGCGCTCCGAGAAGCCCGAGCCCGACGGAGTCAGTTCGTAGAGCGTCCCGCACCCGTATCCGCCGCTGTCGCAAGCAGAACCGCCGCCGCCGTAGTTCGTTACACCGTACATCGCACCCGAGGAATCGACGGTGAACTGCGACGACGGCAGATCGCCGTCGGCGCCGCCGCGGAACGCGTAGAGGATCCCATACGAGTACGTCGAGCCCGAGGGCGTCAGCTTAAAGACGGTCCCGCAGCCTCGAGCGCATCCGGTTCCTCCGCCGTTCGTCGTGCCGTAGATGACGCCGCCCTGTCCGAGCGTCGGCGTATTCGTAGGATACTTTCCGTCGTGGTCGCCACCGAACTCGTGAAGAATCGTCTCAATGTATCCTTTGCCCGACGGTGTCAGCTTGAAAACGACGCCGCCGCCGAACAGGCCGCCCTCACTCGCCGCACCGTAGAGCACCCCGCCCGCGCCGAGCGTCAACCCGGCGAACGGTAACACACCATCCTTCGGACTGCTGCCGAAGTTCCAGATGACGTTTGAACGAACTCGGCCCCGTGTCCGCACCCGGAAAGCCGTTCCTCCTCCGTTGCGTCCGGCTTCGACCGCCGTGCCGTACAAGGTCCCGGACGAATCCATGATCAGGGGACCGGTTGGATAGGCTCCGTTGAGGCCGCGGAACGTCATGAGCGTCGTTTCTTTGAACGTACTTCCCGATTGGGTGAGCTTAAAGACGATACCGACGTCGTGCGCTGCTCCGGAACTAGCGGTGCCATAGAAGTTGCCGGCACCGTCGGCGATTATGCCGCCGAGCGGGTTCGCACCGTCGGAGCCGCCATCGAAGTTCCAGAGCACCGTCTCTTTCGGCGACTGCGCGAGCATCCGACCGGTTCTGAGCGCCGTGGGGACGGCGGCGCCGGTGGCAGCGGGAGGGCTTAGGTTGCTCGCCTCGCACGCCGCGAGCATCGCGCCACTCAAGGACGCCGTTACGAGCAGCCTGGAAACCTTCGAAGTCAGTCGCATCCTACTATCTAGCATAGCGCAACCGCCGATGCCGCAACAGTATCTTGCACGACCGGGTCGAAGGCTGCACGTGATAGGAGCGTAGCGAATGCAAACCGTAGAAACGAGCGCCCAACCCGCAGACATCCTTAGAAATCTTCCGCGTATCGGCGGCGTGATTCCGATGTACGTCGGCGGCGCATGGCGCCTAGCCGGCGACGGCGGAACGCGCGAGTTGTTAAATCCGGCCAACGGACGGCCGGTCGCGACGGTCGCGGAGGGAACCCCTGACGACGCCGAGGCGGCGATCGCTGCGGCGCGGCGCGCGTTCGACGATGGGCCGTGGGGGTCGATCTCGGCCGCCGATCGGGCGGCGCTGCTCTTCAAAGTCGCCGACGCAATCGACGCGAATCGCGACGAGTTCATGCGCATCGACACGCTCAACAATGGCAAGCCGCTGCGCGAGACCGAGTACGACGCAATCGACGCGGCAAACTGTTTTCGCTATTACGCCGGCCTCGCTACGAAGCCGCACGGTCAGACCTTCGACGTGCCCGCGCCATCGCAGACCTTCACCGTACGCGAGCCGATCGGCGTCTGCGGGCAAATCGTTCCGTGGAACTATCCGCTGCTCATGGCCGTCTGGAAGCTCGCGCCGGCGCTTGCGGCGGGCAACGTCTGCATTCTCAAGCCCGCCGAGCTCACGCCGCTCTCGGTAATTCGCCTAGCGTCGATCTTCGAACAGCTCGAGTTTCCAGCCGGCGTCGTGAACATTTTGCTCGGAGCCGGCACGGTGGTCGGTCACGCGATCGCGGCGAGCGAGCGGGTCGACAAAATCGCGTTCACCGGCGGAACCAAGACAGGCCGCAGCATCATGCGCGACGCGACGACGAACTTAAAAAAGATATCGCTCGAGCTCGGCGGCAAGTCGCCGAACGTCGTCTTCGCCGACGCCGACTTCGAGACGGCCATCGACTACGCGCTCTTCGGAATCTTCGCCAACGCCGGTCAGGTTTGCTCGGCCGGGTCCCGGCTCATTCTCCAAAGCTCGCTCCACGATCGTTTCGTCGAGCGGCTCGTCGAGCGCGCGCAGAAGATTCGCGTCGGCGACGGATTCGATCCGGCGAGCGAGATGGGGCCGATCATCTCGCCGGTCCACCGCGAACGCGTCGAAGCCTACATTGAGGCCGGACGCGAGGAGGGCGCGAAGCTGCTCTGCGGCGGAAACCGGCTCGGCGGCGCACTCGCCGACGGCAATTTCATTGCGCCGACTATTTTCGACGGCACCGTGCGCGACATGCGCATCGTACAGGAAGAGATCTTCGGACCGGTGCTGGTGGTGCAGACGTTCGAGGACGAAGCCGAAGCCATCGCGCTCGCGAACGACACGATCTATGGTTTGGCCGGAGCGGTATTCACCACGGACATCGCTAAGGCGCATCGCGTCATTCGTAAGATGCGCGCCGGAATCACGTGGATCAACACCTACCATCCAACCTACAACGAAGCGCCGTGGGGCGGCTACAAACAGTCGGGGATCGGCCGCGAGCTAGGCACCTATGGATACGACGCATATACCGAAGTCAAACAAATCAACGTCAACCTCGACGTAGAACCCTCCGGGTGGTTCTCGAACGAGTAGTCTTCGATCGACTCGAATCGGCGTCCGTCATTCGTGGCGCTCATTGCGATGCCGGGGATTTGCCGCGCACGGGATCGATTCCGAGCCGCGATAAAGCGCGGTCGGCGAGTACTTTGCCACCGGTCTGGCAACGCGGGCAATAGTTCGTCTCGTTGTCCGCATAGCGAATACGCCGCACCGTTTCGCCGCAGCGCGGACACGGCTTCCCGTAACGGCCGTGAACGGCCATGTCTTCGCGAAAGGCGGTAACGCCTTCCGGAAACGATTTCCCCGCGTCTTCGACGAATCGGTCGATCCAAGTTTGCAGTGTGGTGCGGGTCGCCTCGAAGAGCCGCGCCCACTGCTCCGAGCTAAGCTTCGAGGTCATTGCGAGCGGTGAAAGCCCCGCGGCGTGAAGGATTTCGTCGGAATACGCGTTGCCGATGCCATCGACGATGTGCGCATCGGTCAGCGCGCGTTTGAGCGTGTGATTTTGGGCGCTCATCGCGCGCACGAACGCATCGAGGCCGCAATCGAAGACGTCGATGCCGCCGCGATCGATCTCGCCGAGCTCCTTCTCTCCGGGAACGACGTGGAGCGACGCGCGCCGCTTGCTGCCGGCCTCGGTAAGCACCAGCGAGCCGTCGGGAAAATCGAAGGCGGCGAGCATATTGCGGCCACCGATCTTCGCACCGGGCGAACGCCAATGCAGGCGCCCGGCGATCATGAGATGGAGCACGAGCCAAAGGCCGCCGTCGAGACCGATCGCGATGCGTTTGCCGATACGGCGGACCTCGCGCACCGTGCGCCCCTCAACGGCGGAGATCGGCGGCGTCGCGGTGCGCAACAAGGAGATACCGTTGAAGCGCACGCGTTGCAGCGGCTTTCCTACGATGCGCGGCTCGAGCGCGGAGATATAGGCCGCGATGTCGGGAAGCTCGGGCATCGCGCTAGACGGAAGCCACGGCCTTTTCGAGCGCCGCAATCGCCATGGCGTCTTCCCTTGGAGCAATGGTGCGCAGGTCGAGCAGTACGCGCGATTCTTCGATGCGGGCGATCACCGGCGGGGTCTGCGCGCGGAGACGCGCGGAAAGCTCGTCCGGATGTTCCACTTCTATCGCGACGGCGATCGACGCGAGTCGTTCCTGGGCCAGAGCGCCACCGCCGACGTAGGCGACGCTCTCGACGGTCGCAGCCTTCGGAATCACTTCCAGATAGGCGCGCGCACGTTCGCGCAGCTCCGCGATCGTCGCCGCGAGCATAGTATAGATCGGCACATCCGTCTCCGAGCCCCTGCGGTAAAGCTCCAAGGTCGCCGCGAGTGCGGCGAGCGTCATCTTTCCGACGCGCAGCGCGCGAAGCAATGGGTTGTTCTTAAGCGGCGCGACGAGATGCGATTTGCCGGCCACGATTCCCGCTTGCGGGCCGCCCAGCAGCTTGTCGCCCGAGAACGTAACGAGTCCGACACCGTCGGCGATCGCCTCCTGCACCGTGCGCTCGTGCGCTACGCCGTATCGAGCCAAGTCGACGACGGCACCGCTGCCGAGATCTTCGACGACCGCGACGCCGGACCGGCGACCGAGCTCGACGAGCTCGTTCGCGGGAACCTCGTGCGTAAAGCCTTCAATACGGTAGTTCGAGTTATGCGTCCGGAGCAACAGCGCCGTGCGCGGCGAGAGCGCCCTCTCGAAATCCTCGACGTAAACCCTATTGGTCGTTCCGACCTCGACGAGCGTCGCTCCGCTGCGCTCGAGCACGTCGGGAATGCGAAACCCTCCGCCGATCTCGACGAGCTGATTGCGCGCAACGATCACTTCGCGTCCCTTCGCAAATGTATCGAGCACGAGCAACACGGCCGCGGCACAGTTGTTCACCACGAGGGCGTCCTGCGCGCCGGTGATCTCCCTTAGCGCGGTCGAAGCATGCGCGTAGCGCGAGCCGCGCTCGCCCCGCTCCAGGTCGTACTCGAGGTTCGAATAGCCGTGGGCTACGCCGACGACTTCGTGCAGGGCGTTTCGCGATAGCGGAGCACGGCCGAGATTCGTGTGAAGGATGACGCCGGTCGCGTTAATCGCGATCGTCAGCGTCTCACGGCGAAGCCTTTCCAACTGCCGCTCGAGTTCCCCGACAATGACGTCGTACGTTTTCCCGTCGTCGGACGCGCGCGCGCGGCCGAATACCTCGTCGGCCGCGCGTCGTACTACGCTTCTGCCCAGCTGGATTTCATACGTTGCGATTCGCTCGTCGGCCAGCACCAAGTGCATGGCCGGAATCGATTTCACGCCACGTGTTTGGAGAGCATCGACGTCACGGTGTTTTCCGGGACGTACCCGACGATCCGATCTACCGGCTGGCCATCCTTGAAGAGGATCAGGCACGGAATCCCGGAGACTTGATATTGACCGGCCAGGCTCGGGTTGTCGTCGGTGTTCAGCTTAACGAACTTGGCTTTTCCGGCGTTCGCCGCCGCGACTTTTTCGACGATCGGCGAGAGCATGCGGCACGGCCCGCACCAGGGCGCCCAAAAATCGACGAGTACGGGCTGGGCGCTCTTTAGCACCTCGGTCTCGAAGTTCGTCTGCGTAACGTCAGGTAGTGCACTCATGATTTTTCTAACACTCCTACAGCTCGGTTTGTTGCGGCTCGCCGGTAATCTCGGTGATCTGCTTGGCCTGTTTGCCCAGGTTCGTGATGGCGATAACCTCGTCTCCTCCTCCCAGTCGCTGGAGCCGAACGCCTTTGGCGTCGCGGCCCGTCTTGCGGATCTCACGCACCTGCAGCCGGATGACCTGGTTACCGGAGGTGATCATGAGAATCTGATCGTCGGGTGCGACGAGAATTTGGTCTACGACTTGACCGATGTCGTCGCGCTGTCGAGCAAAGGCTTTGACGCCCTTGCCACCGCGTGCGGTGTGCCGGTAGTCATCGATCGGGGTGCGTTTGCCGAAGGCCAGCGACGTTACGAGCAACACCTCACGCCGTTCGTCTTCGACCACGTCCATCGCCACGACCGTATCGCCCTTATCGAGGGTCATTGCCTTGACGCCGCGCGCGACCCGCCCCATGGGGCGCACGTCCTTCTCGTTGAAGTGCACGGCCATCCCTTTGGTCGACGCGAGAATGATGTCGTGCGAACCGTCGGAGAGGTCGACCGCAAGCAGCTCGTCGCCCTCATCGAGATTGATCGCGATGAGACCGTTACGGCGCACGTTGGCGAACTGGTCGAACTTCGTCTTCTTAATAATACCCCGCTTGGTGACCATGACGAGGTATCGTTCGCCCTCGAAGTTTGCCGTTGGGAAGACTGCCGTCACTTCTTCACCAGGAGGCAGCGTAAGCAAATTGACCAGCGCGGTTCCCCGCGCCTGGCGCGTGGTGTCGGGAATCTCGTACCCGCGCAGACGGTAAACGCGGCCCATGTTCGTAAAGAAGAGCACGTGGTCGTGCGTCTTCGTAACGAAAAAGTTGCGCACGACGTCCTCGCGCTTTAGATTCGAAATTCCGGTCACGCCACGGCCGCCGCGGCTCTGCGTGCGGAACGTGTCGAGCGTGACGCGCTTGATGTAGCCGCCGACCGTATAGGTGACGACGACGTCGACGTTCGGTGTGATCTGCTCGATGGAAAGCTCGTCCTCGGCCGGTTCGATGCTGGTGCGGCGCTCGTCGCCGAAGCGCTTCTTCATATCGAGCGTCTCGCTCTTGACGATATTCGCGACGCGGCGCGGGCTGCGCAGAATGTCCTGCAGCTCGGCGATCGTCTTGATCAGCTCCGCGTACTCGTCTTCGATCTTCTTGCGCTCGAGACCGACGAGCGTCCGCAGCCGCATGTCGACGATTGCCTGTGCCTGTACCTCGGTCAATTCGAAGCGATTGGAGAGACGCTCCTTCGCTTCGTCCGTGGTCTGGCTGCCGCGCACGATCTCGATGACCTCGTCGATGTTGTCGAGCGCGATCCGGTAGCCTTCGAGCAAATGCGCGCGCTCTTCGGCTTTGCGCAGGTCGTAGGCGGTTCGCCGGGTGATAACGTCCTTGCGGTGCGCGATGAAGTGCTCGAGCAGTTGCTTGAGGGTGAGCACCTGCGGCTCGATCGGGACGGTACCGTTGGCGCGCGGCTGGCCCACCGGCACGAGCGCGAGCATATTGAATCCGAACGTCGCCTGTAACGGTGTGTGCTTGAAAAGCTGGTTGAGCACGATCTTCGGCGTGGCGCTCTTCTGCAGCTCGATGACGACGCGCATTCCTTTGCGATTCGACTCGTCGTCCATGCGCGCGATCCCCACGATTCGCTTCTCTGAGTACGCCTCGGAGATCGCCTCGATGATTCGTCCCTTGTATACCTGATACGGGATCTCGGTGATGACGATCTTATGCTTCCCGCGCTCCTCGACGATCTCGGCCTTGCCGCGAATCGTGATCGAGCCGCGTCCGGTTTTGTAGGCTTCGCGAATCGCCTCGTGACCCAAGATCGTTCCGCCGGTCGGAAAATCGGGGCCTTGAACGATCGTGCAGAGTGCGTCGTCGTCGGTCGCCGGGTCGTCTATCAGAGCCACGATCGCGTCGGCGATCTCGTTGAGGTTGTGCGGTGGAATGTTCGTCGCCATGCCGACGGCGATGCCGCTCGAACCATTGACGAGGAGCTGCGGAAGCCGTCCGGGGAGCACGCTCGGCTCGACTCCTTGATTGTCGAAGTTCGCGACGAACGGAACCGTCTCTTTATCGATGTCGGCCAAGACGTCGAGCGCCGTGCGCGCCAGCCGCGCCTCGGTGTAACGATAGGCCGCCGGCGGATCGGGGTCGATCGATCCGAAGTTACCGTGTCCGTCGACTAGCGGGTAACGCAGGGTGAAGTCTTGAGCCATGCGCACGAGCGCGTCATAAACCGAGCCGTCGCCGTGAGGATGGTAGCTCTTGAGCACCTCGCCGATGATACCGGCACACTTGCGGTGCTGCTTGGACGGGTCCATGCCCATCTCACGCATCGCGTAAAGGATCCGCCGCTGCACCGGTTTGAGACCGTCGCGCACGTCGGGAAGCGCCCGAGACGCGATGACGGACATTGCATAGGAGAGATAGCTCTCCCGCATCTCATCTTCGACGTTGACCTGCGCTACGATATCGTTGTTCAATAATCACCTGCACTCATGGCGGACACTCTTCGATTGTACTTTCCCACCGAAGAAGACCTCGGTAAATTCGCGGCCGACTTCGCGCGCCGGCTCCGGCCCGGCGACGTGGTCGCGCTCGGCGGACCGCTCGGCGCCGGCAAGACCGCATTCGTCCGGGCGGTCGTGCGCGCGCTCCAC
The DNA here is from genome assembly GCA_036269355.1 of Candidatus Cybelea sp. Lineage (GTDB taxonomy): Bacteria > Vulcanimicrobiota > Vulcanimicrobiia > Vulcanimicrobiales > Vulcanimicrobiaceae > Cybelea. Next base: position 23,232 of record DATASC010000035.1, read on the forward strand.
GATAGCGACCAAAGTTGCAGCCCCAGCTTCACGTTTCGGCACCGCTACGACGGCGATCCGCCGATCGAGCACATCGACTTCTACCGTATCGACGATCCGCGCGAATTAGCCGAGCTTGGCCTCGAGGAGGCCCTCGACGGTAGGTCGATCGCGCTGATCGAGTGGTGGCGTAACGCGCCGGAGGCTATTCCGCCTCGGCGCTACGAAATCGAAATCGAAGGCGCCGGAGACGAACCACGTGTGCTGTATCTTCGACAGCCGCAATGATCGTTCTTGCCCTCGACGGTGCGCTCGGCGCGTTTTCGACCGCGGTTTCACGCGACGAGCAGATCGTCGCGTCGCGAAGCGAGGCAGGCGCCGTCGCCCTCGAACGCGGTCTCGCGCTCATGTCGGAGGTCCTCGACGAAGCGCATATCGCGCCGCCGCAAATCGACCGGATCGCGGTCGGGACCGGGCCGGGCGGCTTCACCGGGCTGCGCATTGCGGTGGCCTATGCGAAGTCGCTGGCGGCAGCCTGGGAGCGTCCGCTCGTACCGGTCGATTCCTTCGATCTTCTCGAGTTTGGGCGCAGTTTCGAACGCGTGCTGAGCGTCGTCGTCGGCCGTCCCGGCGTCATCTCGGCCCGATATCGTAGCGGGCCGGAAATACGGCGCGCATCCGGTCGAATCGCCGACGCGCTCGACGCGGTACTTGCCGGCGCCGATACGCGCTCACTCGAGGTCGTCGGGGCGCCGAAGGACGTGCTCCACGCACTCGCCGAACGCGCAATAATCGTGCGCTCCGTCGACCCGCTCGTTACACCCGCCGCCGCGGCCGCCGCGCTGGCGGCAGTGGCGCGCACGCCGCCGAGCCCGCACTCGGTCCGCGCCGATTATGGAGAACTTCCTGCCGCCAAGCCGCCGAAACTCTAGCGTTCACACGTGAAGATGGAACTCGACCGGCCGGCGCAACACCCGAGCCGGCTCTCGGTTCGTGCGATGGCGACCTCCGACATCGCCGCAGTAATCCGCATCGAACGCGCCTCGTTCTCCACCGTCTGGCCATCCGACGCGTTCTACAACGAGCTGAGCACGAACAAGCTCGCCCATTACTTCGTCGGGAGCGTCGACGGCCGAATCGTCGGATACGGCGGGATCTGGGTGATTCTCGAAGATTCGCACGTGACGACGCTTGCCGTCGACCCGACTTTTCGGGGGCGCGGTTTCGGCGAAGTGTTGCTGCTCGCGCTCATCGACGAGGCAATTGTCCGCGAAGCCGCGTGGATGACGCTCGAGGTGCGCGAGAGTAACTCCGTCGCGCAACGACTCTATCGCAAGTACGGGTTTACGACCGTAACGATGCGCACCGGATATTACAGCGACGACAACGAGAGCGCGCTCATCATGTGGGCCGGCAGCCTTCGCAGCGAGCTCTATCGCAACAGGCTGCGCGTCCTACGGTCGCGCGTCGAAGACGGCTCGAGTCGCGAGTGACCTTTACGGAGCTCAGGCGCCTCGTCCGCGAACACATCGGACAGCAGCATCGATACCAGCACAGCGTGCGCGTCGCGCGCTGCGCCGAAGAGCTCGCCCGCCGTCACGGCGTCGACGCGCGCAAAGCGCGACTCGCCGGCATGCTGCACGATCTTGCCCGACTTTACACGCCGGAGCGGCTGCTCGCCGAGGCCTCGGCGCGCGGCTTTAGCATCGGGGAAGCGGAGCGCGAACACCCGATGCTGCTCCACGCGCGGCTAGGTGCGGCGCTTGCGCGCGAGATGTTTGGGGTAGAGGACGACGACGTGCTCTCCGCGATCGAAAAGCACACGAAGGGCGCGACGGCGATGTCGCCACTCGACTGCGTCGTCTACCTGGCCGACTCGCTCGAACCGAATCGCAGTTTCGCGCAACGCGGCGAGCTTTGGGAGCTTGCGCTTCGCGACCTCCGCGCCGCGACCCGCGAGACCATGCGCCACTCCGAAGAGCACCACGCGCGGAAGCGCGAGGCGGCGGAGGCACGAGCATCGGCGAGCTGATCGACGTAGTGCGCGAAAGCGCGCTCGATAAAAAAGGGGAAAACTTCACGGCGCTCGACGTCGGCGGCAAGACGATTCTTGCCGATACTTTCGCCATCGTCACCGGGCGCTCCAAGATTCAGACGCGTGCGATCGCCGACGCGATCATCGAGGCCGTGCGCGCGAACGGTTACACGCCCTCGCGCGTCGAGGGATATACCGATGGATCGTGGATTCTAATCGACCTCGGCAACGTCATCGCGCACGTTTTCACGCCCGAACAGCGGACGTTCTACAATCTCGAACGGTTATGGTCGGCGGTCACTAACGCGCCTGCGCGAAGCTCAGTTTTGAGCGAGGTGCGTAGCGCCGAGTCGAAGGGACGGGAGTCATGAGGCGCAATCGGGGCTCGTATCAAACCAAAAAGAAGCGCGCGCGGCGCGACTTCTGGATGCGCCTGGGGGTGTGGATATTCATCGTCTTCTTCGCGCTGAGCGTGGCAGGCGGTTTAATCGTCGTCTTCGGCAAACTCTAAGCCCTTATGAGCGTGATGAAAACGGCCGAGGGCGAGGCCGGCGCGGCGCATTCGCGTTACGTGCTGACGCCGTGGGTGAGCCAGGGCGGGCGCAAACCTCCCGTGATCGTCCGCGGCGAGGGCTCGCATCTTTACGACGAGCACGGCGAGCGCTACCTCGATTTTTCGGCGGGACTCGTCGCCGTTAATCTCGGCCACGGGCATCCCGCGGTGGCATCGGCGATCGCGGAACAAGCACATCGGCTGGCGTACGTCGCTCCAACCTTCGCGAACGACCGGCGCGCGGAGCTCGCGGAGGCGATCATCGCGATCGCTCCCTGGAGCGAGGGAGGCCGCGTCTTCTTCACCACCGGCGGCGGCGAAGCGAACGAAGACGCGATCAAGTTCGCGCGAGCGCTCCGCGGACGCCACAAGGTTCTTACCGCCTATCGCTCGTTCCACGGCTCCGCGCCCGGCGCTGGGACGCTGAGCGGCGAGAATCGCCGCTGGCCCAACGAGCCTGGCCTTCCCGGCGTCGTGCGCTTCTTCGCGCCGTTTCCGTACCGCAGTCCGTTTCACACGCGCGACCCGCATGAAGAAGTCTCGCGCGCGATCGATCATCTCGAAACGATCGTAGACTACGAGGGCGGCGCGAACGTCGCCGCACTCCTCGTCGAACCGGTCGTCGGTTCGAACGGCGTCATTCTCTATCCGCAAGGATATTTGGAGCGCGTTCGCGCGCTCTGCGATCGCCACGGAATTCTGTTGATCTTCGACGAGGTGATGACCGGCTTCGGCCGCACCGGTGCGGCCTTCGCGGCGCAGCGCTTCGGCGTCACGCCCGACATCATCACCTTTGCCAAAGGCGTGACCTCGGCATACGTGCCGCTGGGCGGCGTCGCCGTGCGCGAATCGCTGGCGGCGCATTTCGACGAGCACGCCCTGCCGAGCGGCCACACGTTCAGCGGTCATCCGCTCGCAATGGCGGCCGGCGTCGCGGCGCTACGCGCGTATCGCGAGGAGAACCTCTTCGAACGCGCACGGGAGATCGAGGGTTGGTTGCGCGTGCGCTTCGACGACCTGCAGCGCCGGCATCGCATCGTGGGCGAGGCGCGGGGCGTCGGTGCCTTCTTCGGCCTCGAGCTGGTGCGCGATCGCGAAACGCGCGAGCCGCTGGTTCCGTGGCAGGGCGCCGCATCGCTGCAGCGTTTCTTCAACGATCTGCTCGGCAAAAGGCTCTACGTCCTCGGACGCTACAACGTCGCGATCGTCGCGCCGCCGCTCGTCATCACGCCGGCCGAGCTCGACGATGCCTTCGAGATCCTCGACGGCGCGCTTGGGCGTCTCGAAAGCGAGACCTGATGCAGCTGGAAATTCGCGACAAGGCAACCCGCGAGCTCATCGGCGAGCTTCCGGTCGCGAGCCGCGAGGAAGCGAACCGCGCCGTCGCCAGAGCCCGCGAGGCGTTTAGCGCGTGGCGCGAAGTGCCCGTGGTCGAACGGGCGCGGCTCCTTTTCCGCTACGCCGACGCGCTCGAACGGCGGCGCGAGGATCTGGCACTCTGCGTATCGCGCGAAAACGGCAAGATTCTCTCCGACGCACGGGCCGAGGTTCGCCGCGGCATCGAGGCCGTCGAGTTCGCGTGCGGCATGCCGTCGCTGATGATGGGCGATTCGCTTCCGGATATCGCGCGCGGAATCGACTCGATCTCGGTGCGGTATCCGCTCGGCGTCTGCGTAGGAATAACACCTTTTAACTTCCCCGCAATGATCCCGCTCTGGATGTTTCCGATCGCGATCGCTGCGGGCAATACGTTCGTGCTCAAACCCTCGCCGCAGACGCCGCTCACGTCCGAGCTGCTCGCCGCGAGCGCGCAAGAATGTGCGTTTCCGGAAGGCATCCTCAACGTCGTTCATGGCGCTAACGAAACGGCCGAGGCGCTGATCGAGCATCCCGACGTCGCCGCCGTCTCGTTCGTCGGTTCCTCGCAGGCGGCGCGGCTCGTGCAGGCGCGCGGCGTCGCGCATCACAAGCGCGTCCAGGCACTCGGCGGAGCGAAGAACTTTATCGTCGTGATGCCCGATGCGGTCGACGCGTTTACGCGCGATGCGGTCATCGGCGCCGCATTCGGGGGCGCAGGCCAGCGCTGCTTGGCTGGCTCGGTCGTGGTCGCCGTCGGCGATGCGGGAGATTCGCTCGTGCCGATGCTCGTCGACGCGGCAGAAAAGCTGCGCATCGGATGCGGTGCCGACGAAGGCGTCGAGATGGGGCCGGTCGTGAGCGACGACGCAATAGCGCGGATCGATGGTTACGTGCAACGCGCGCGTGAATCGGGCGCCGCGCTGCTGCTCGATGCGAGGCCCGTTCCGGGAACCGGCTCGTTCGCGGCACCCATTATCTTCGATCGGGTCGACCCCGAGAGCGAGCTCGCTCGCGAAGAGATCTTCGGTCCGGTCTTGTCCATCGTCCGAGTTGACACGCTCGAGGAGGCGATCCGAGTCGCCAATCGCTCGCGCTACGGCAACGCTTCCTCCATCTTCACGCACGACGGCGGCAGCGCGCGAAGGTTCGCATCGCGCATCGAAGTCGGCATGGTCGGCGTCAACGTCGGCATCGCCGCTCCGATGGCATTCTTTCCATTTGGCGGCGTCAAGGACTCGATCTTCGGCGATCTGCGCTGCCACGGCAAAGATGCCGTCGCGTTCTACACGCAGCAGCGCGTGACGATCAGCCGCTGGCCTTCCTGAACAGCGACCAGCCCAAACCCACGGCCACGAAGCCCAAGAAATAATAGCCGAACCAGTGCTGCGGGGGCGCCGGCACCGAGTCGTAGAGCCAAACCGCGGCGAATCCGAGCAGTACGAACGCGACGACCGAAACGGCGAGATCGGGAACGCGCATCGCACCCAGCCGGCGCGAGTAGACCGCGGCCGAGATCGCGATGAGCATGTAGATGAGAATGAAGCCGAACGAGCTCAGCGTTCCGCAGTTGTTGAAGACATCGATCGGCGAAACTTTGAACGCGAGCGCGGCGATCGCGACTGCGAGCGTGATGGCGGTAACGACCGTGACCGCGACGTTAGGCGTATCGTGACGCGGCTCGATGCGCGCGAGGAACGCCGGTAAGACCCGCGTCTCCGCCATCGCATATGCGATCCGGCCGGCGGTGGTGATGCAGGCCAGGCACACCGAAAATGCGCTGAAGAGCGCGCCGATCAGAATCGGTATGCGAAAATATCCCACGCCGTAGAGCTCCGCGAGCGCGCCGAGCGGGAAGTTCTGGCGATCGAGCGGTGTTGCGGCGTGACGCAAGCCGACGATTTCCGCGTAGGTTACGATAACGAAGAACACAGTCGCGAAGATAACGCTGCCGGTGACGGCGCGCGGTATCGTCACGAGCGGGTTCTTCGCTTCGGCGCCGAACGCGGTCGCGCTCTCGAACCCGACGTAGCTGAAGATCGCGAAACCGATCGAGAGGCCGAGACCGCCGGGAAAAGCTCCCTTTAAATGCACTTGATCCGGATCGAGCGCGAGACCGTGCGCGTGTAAGACGATCGCCACGAGCACGCAGATAATGGTAACCGAGATCGCTTCCAGCACCAGCATCACGATCGCCGAGACTTGCACGCCGCGATATGCGGCCTGCCAGGCGACCGCGGCGAGAACGACGGCGATGAGGATCGCCGGAACGTGCAGGCCGGCGCCTGCGAGCATGAGCTCGACGAAGAGCGACATCGCGCCGAGCACCGCTGCCGCGACGAAGCCGTACGCCCACAGGAGCGCCCATCCGCCAACCGCTCCAACCGTTCGCCCGAGATGGCCGGCGACGTAGCCGTACATCGACCCCGCATCGCTCGATCTTCGCGCGAACTGATTGATGCAAAAGGCCACGAAGATCAGCATGATGCCGCCGAAAACGTAGGCCAGCCACGTGCCGTTTCCGGCGAGCGCATAGATGTATGGCGCGATCAAGATCGGCGTCATGCTCGGCCCGATCAGCGCAATTGAGGTCGCCAGGACCTCGATAAAGCTCAACGATCCCGCTTTCATCGGACGAAACTTCGCCTTCGGGCTATGGTAAAACCCGGCATGAACGGTATTTTGGCGCGCCTGGGGGCCGCCGCGGCAGCCCTCGCCGCGTTGCTCGGCGCTACGGCCCTACCGGCCGCCGCGCGCGACTTCGTACAGGACCAGGCCGGGATGTTCTCGGCTACTACGGTCGCGCAGCTCAACACTCGCATCTCGAGCTTCAACGCGCAGACCGGCAAGGAGATCGTGGTCCTCACGACGCCGTCGCTCGGCGGCGCGACGCTGCAGAGCGCGGCTGCCTCGGCGTTTTCGCAGCAGAGCGTCAACGGCGTGCTGATCTTCATCGCTCGCGACGACCGGCGCGACATCATCGTACCCGACCGCGCGGGAACGCAGACAGGTTGGTTCACGCCCGACGTGCTGCGCTCGATTCGCACGTCGATGGAGAGTCAGTTCCACGCCGAGAGCTACGACGCCGGAATCACGGGCGCCGTCGACGCGATACTCAACGTCTACCGCTCGCATCTCGGCGGCCTGCAGCAGCGCGCGCCGGCCGGATCTGCGCTTCCGGCCCCACGAGCATCTTCCGGAGGAATTCATATCTCGATGTTTTGGTGGATAATCATTGCGGTGATCGCGTTCTTGATCATCCGCTCCATCTTGCGCGCGCTCGCGGCGCCGCGCTATTACGGCGGCGCGCCGGGAGCAGTGCCGCCCGGAGCTCCGCCCGGCGGCGGAGGAGTTGGACCGGGCTACAGTCCCGGATACGGTTACGGCGGCGGAGGAAGCTTCTGGAGCGGATTGCTCGGCGGCCTCGGCGGCGCTTGGCTCGGAAACGAGCTCTTCCGCGGCGGCGGCGGGGGCATCGGGGGGGCACAGGGACAGATTCCGTCGGATACCGGCGGCGGCTGGAGCGCACCGGCCGATTCGGGCGGGTGGCAGAGCGACGCCGGTCAAGCCGACATGGGCGGAGCGAGCGGCGGCGACTGGAGCGGCGGCGGCTTCGGTGACAGCGGCGGCGGCGGAGACTTCGGTGGGGGAGGCGGGGACAGCGGCGGCGGATGGTAGGCGTCTATGCGACGCCTCTTTGCTCTTTGCATCGCCCTTATTTTCACAGCCCCGGCGCTTAACGCGAGCGCGAATTCTGCCGGCCGAGTTCCGGCTTCTTACTTTACCGCACTGCACTGGCGGCTGATCGGCCCGTTTCGCGGCGGCCGCGCGATCGCGGTCACCGGCGTTCCGGGCGAGCCGAATCATTTTTACTTCGGCGCCGTCGACGGCGGCGTTTGGGAGAGTCTTGATGCCGGGCGCACGTGGAACCCGATCTTCGACGATCAAGACATCGGCTCGATTGGCGCGATCGCGGTAGCGCCGAGCGATCCGCGTACGATCTATGTCGGCAGCGGCGAGGCCGACATGCGTTCCGACATCGCGTACGGCGACGGAATGTACAAATCGATCGACGCGGGAAAGAGCTGGACGCACATCGGCCTCAACGACACGAAGCAGATCGGCGCGATCGTCGTCGATCCGAAGAACGCCGACCTCGTCTACGTCGCCGCACTCGGACATCCGTACGGCGCGAACGCCGACCGCGGCGTCTTCAAGACGACCGACGGCGGAAAGACCTGGAGCAAGGTTCTTTACAAGACTCCCGACATCGGCGCGATTTCGCTCGCGATGGAGCCGGGAAATCCGAACGTCGTGTATGCGGGTTTGTGGCAAACGCGGCGTCCGCCGTGGAACGTCTATCCGCCGTCGAATGGTCCCGGCGGCGGCCTCTTTAAGACGACCGACGGCGGCGCGACGTGGACGCAGCTCACGCAAGGGCTGCCCGCGCGTGTGGGACACATCGGCTTAACGATTTCGGCGGCGGCGCCGCATCGAGTCTACGCAAACGTCGACGCCGTGCCCGGCCAGGGCGGCATCTACCGCTCCGACGACGCCGGAGCGACGTGGACGCACGTCGATGGCGACCAGCGTCTCTGGCAGCGCGGCTGGTACTTTATGGGAATCACCGCCGATCCGCACAACCCCGACGTCGTCTACGTAATGAACACCGCGTCGTACCGGTCGACGAATGGCGGTAAGAGCTTCG
>DATASC010000036.1:0-9096 GCA_036269355.1 Candidatus Cybelea sp.
CTCCGTGGAAACGAACGCACCGAGCGCGAGCGATGCGACTTCGCAGAACAATACCCGCTACGACCGCATCGTCGCCGCGGTTATCAAACTCGGTATCGCCCGCAGCGACATCGCGCTCACCTATTACAACGTGAGCTACAATCCGCCGCCGCGAGTCGCGTCGCCCACGTCGAGCGAACGCTATGGCTACACCGTCTCGCGCAACTTTTCGGTTAAGGTACGCGAAATCGGTTCCGCTGGGCGCGTCAGCGACGCGTGTACTTCAGCCGGTGCGACTGCGATTAACGGCGTGAGCTTCGGCCTGGCCGATCAAACGACGGCGCGACGCGACGCGACGACGAAAGCCGTTGCCGAGGCTCGCGCTAATGCCGAGGCGGTCGCTGCGGCGGCGGGATTACGCATCGTCGGCATCAAGAGCATCGACCTCGGCGGCGGCGGATCGGGCCCCGTGCCGATGATGCGCATGGCTGCCTCCGCGCCAAACGCACCAACGCAATTCGACCAGTCGAGCGTCAACGTTACCGTATCTTTGAGTATAGTATTCTTGGCCGAGCCGTAACGGTGCGACGAGTATCGCGATCCAATAGCAGATGCGGGGCGCCTCCGGCGCATGTCTGAGCGTGGGCACGACCGGAGCGCTGGGGTGATTTTCATAGCCGAGTCTTGAGGCTACCGAAACCCTGCTGTGGGGCCGGGAGTAGACGAGGATGATGGATCGGATATGCGAGGCTTGCGGGAAGGTCCCCGCGGCGATGTCCTTTGGCGGCAGCCGCCTCTGCACCGCATGCGCTCAAAAGCGCACGATGACGAGCGCCCTGCCCTTCGTCGGCGCGGCGCTGGCCGCCGCAGGTCTTATCGCGGGCAGCGCCTTTCTCGCCGAAAAGATGCAGGGCGAGAATAAGCCGTCGCCACTCGACGAACTCGGCCGGCGATTTCGCGGCGGCACTCCGACGCTGGCCGCGTACTCGCGCGACCTAACCGAGCTGGCGCGCGAAGGGAAGCTAGACCCGGTGATCGGTCGCGAAACGGAGATCGATCGAGTCGTCTCGATCTTGGCGCGGCGCAGCAAGAATAATCCGTGCCTCGTAGGCGAACCGGGCGTCGGCAAGACCGCAATCGTCGAAGGGCTCGCGCAACGTATCGTCTCGGGCGACGCTCCGGCGTCCTTGCATGGAAAGCGCGTACTCGCACTCTCGCTCGGAGGCTTGGTCGCGGGAACGAAGTATCGCGGCGAGTTCGAAGGCCGCGTCAAACGCATTCTCGACGAAGTCAAGCGCAGCGCACGCGACGTCGTGCTCTTTATCGACGAGCTGCACACGCTCGTCGGCGCGGGGGCCGCCGAAGGCGCACCGCTCGACTTGAGCTCGATGATCAAGCCGGAACTCGCACGAGGCGATTTGCAGTGCATCGGCGCGACGACGTTCGACGAGTACCGAAAGTACGTCGAGTCCGACGCGGCGCTCGAACGCCGTTTCCAGCCGGTAATGGTCGAGGAGCCGAGTATAGAGGCGACGGTCGCAATCCTTCGCGGATTGCGCGAGCGGTACGCCCGCCATCATCGCGTAACGATCGACGAAGCCGCGATCCAATCGGCCGCACAACTTTCCGCTCGCTACATCGCGGATCGCTTCATGCCCGACAAGGCGATCGATCTGATCGACGAGGCGGCCGCGTCCGTCGCACTCGCCAACAAAGGTTCGGTCGATTATCCGGCCGTGCGCACCGAGGACGTCGCTGCCGTAGTAACTCGCTGGACGGGAATCCCGCAGTCGTCGCTGACCGAATCGCAGGCCGGAAGGCTGCTCGACCTAGAGCGTCTGCTCTCCAAGCGAGTCATCGGTCAGGATCGCGCGATTTCTGCGGTATCCGAGGCGATTCGGCGCGCACGCACCGGACTGCACGATCCGCGCAAACCCGTCGGCACCTTTCTCTTCCGGGGCCCAAGCGGCGTCGGCAAGACCGAGCTCGCGAAGACGCTCGCCGAGGCGCTCTTCGGCAGCGAGGCGGCCTTGGTGCGCGTCGACCTCTCCGAGTTCACCGAGCCGCATACCATCTCGCGCTTGCTCGGCGCTCCCCCCGGCTACGCCGGACACGACGAACCGGGGCAGCTCACCGAGCCCGTGCGCCGGCGGCCCTATTGCGTCGTGCTCTTCGATGAGGTCGAGAAGGCGCACCCCGACGTCGCCTCGCTCCTGCTGCAAATCCTCGACGACGGGCGACTCACCGATTCCAAAGGACGCACGATAGACTTTCGCCACGCGCTCATCATTCTTACGACGAACCTTGAAGGCGACGAGCTCGGCGTAGCGTTTCGCGCGGAACTGCTCGACCGCATCGACGAGATCGTTCCGTTCCGCGAGCTCGGTCTCGAACAGATCGAAGCGATCGTTACGATCCACGTCGACGCGCTCGCGCAACGTCTGGGGGCGCGCAACGTCTCGCTCAACCTATCGGACGAAGCCAAGCTCTATCTGGCGCGCGTCTCGATGGCGGCGGGAAGCGGCGCGCGTTACGTGCAGCGCACGGTTTCCCACTACGTGTCGACGCCGCTTTCGACGGCACTACTGCGTGGAGAGTTACGCGAGGGCCGCGGCGCCGAGGTAACGCTCGACGGCGACGCGCTTCGCGTTCGGGCCGCTTAGGCGCTTCTAAGGCAGGAGCGTCGGGCCGCCGGCCGTAGCCGGCGAGAGCGCGAGAGCCGTCGGCGCACTAATTCCGGTCGATATCGTCCCCCACGAGCCGGAGCCGTACGGTGTGGTGTAGGTCGTCACCGTGTTGTTTCCGTAGTTTGCGACGTAAAGATTTCCAGTCGCGTCGATCGCGAGCGCGATGGGCTCACTCTGACCCCCGACGATCGTCGTCGGCGAGTTGGTGTAGGGCGCGGTATATTCGGTAACCGTGTTCGCGCCTTGGTTCGGTACGAAGAGATTCGTCGAGAAGAGCGCGATCGAGCCTTGCTCGTTGATTCCGCTGGTGATCGTCGCGACCGGCGTACTCGCCTCGCTGAACGGCGGCGTGTACTCCACCACCGAGCTCGGCGTCGAGTTCAGGTTCGCTACAAAAAGATTTCCGCGCGCGTCGAGTGCGAGCGAGCTGGGCGTGTTGAGTCCTCGCGAGATTGTCGTCGGAGAACCTGAGTACGGCGGCGCGTACTCGGCGACCGTGTTCGCGGCGGAGTTGAGCACGAAGAGGTCGGCTGCGGAATCGAGCGCGAGCCCGACGGGATCGTTCACGTTCGAGCTGATCGTCGCCACCGGACCGCCCGCATAAGGGGGCGAGTAGACGGTGACCGTGTTGCTGCCGTTACCGTTAGCCACGAAGAGGTTTCCGCGCGCGTCGACGGCCAGCGATTGGGGGTGATTGATTCCGCCGGCGATGGTCACCGGTGCTTGATTGTACGGCGGCACGTACTCCGTTATGTTGCCGGACTGATTTGCGACAAAGAGGTCGCCCGCCGTATCGAAGACGAGCGTTTGCGGGTTGACAATGCCGCTTTGAATCGTCGCGAGCGGCGTTGCTTGACCGGCCACATAGAGCGTCACGCTGTTCCCCGACGAGTTCGCGACGGCGAGAAGCTGGCGCACGTCTATGCGAACCGTTCCGCTGCAGATCGCCCCTGATTGAAGGCACGGGTTGCCGAAGCCGCCGTAGGTCGCGGCAACGTGCAGTATTGCCGAGCTCGTGTTGCTCGCGCTAGCGGGCGTTACGTAAAAGACGTTCTGCGCTATCGCCGATGGCTGCGTGGAAACCGCGAGCGATCCACCGGCCTGATTGAGCGAGAAGGTTGCGCCGGATCCGCCAACCATCACGTTCTGGTTCGCGTCGAGCATCTCCACGAGCAGCGGGTGCTTCCCCGCGCCGTACAGGTCGATGCTGCCTTGCGCGTTCTGCGCGCTCGTAAACGACGCCGGCACCACGGCGATTTGCGATGGAATGCCGCCTAACGTTAGATTGAGCGCGTTGCTCGTTCCCGGCGCTACCGTAAACGCGATTGCGGCGCTGCCGATCGTTCCGGTGTACACGCCCGCCGGAAGCGAGAGCGCGAGCTGACACGACGAACCGCCCGCCGCCGGCGAGCAGCCGGTGGAGTTAGGACCCACCGAGAGCGTCTGACTGATGGCGGTAGGGCCGCTGACGTTGATTGCGAGCGACTGCGAACCGGGCGCCGGTATCGGCGTTGAGACCGGGGCCGCGGGCCCCGGTGTCGCGCTAATGGTTCCGGGAACCGCTCCGACGGGCGGCGCAGTCGAAACCGGAGGAATCGTCTTGACCGCGTTGGGTATCACCGCACCGGCAGGGACGAAGATTCGCACGACGGTGTTTCCCGCGCCCCCGAAGCTCGTGCCCGTCGTTCCCGGAGGCACGAGCACGTTGCCCTGACTTCCGCCGCCCGAACAGCCGGCGACGACCGCCGCGGTTGCTAAAGCGACGGCCGTTCGTACCAGCCGCGCGCGACGCGTGCGATGCATGCAGAAGCCTAACGCAATGCGCTCTCGATGTTGGCGCGCATCGTCGCTGGGGAGAGCTCGCCCACGACGATTTTTCGCACGACGCCGTTGCGATCGATGAAGACGTGCACCGGCAGCCCGTTGACCTCGTACTGATTCCGTAGCGCGCCGCCGTCGACGACGACGGGATACGACAAGTGGTGTCCGCTACGAAACGCCGCCGCCTTGTTCGCACTCTCGAGTACGTCGACGCCAACGACCGCGAGACCCTGCGCGGCGTAGCTCTTGGCAAGCGCATCGATCGCAGGCGCTTCTTGGTTGCACGGCGGGCACCACGTGGCGAAAAAGTTCAGGTAGACTGTTTTGCCGCGCAGCGAAGCCATTGAGAGCGTCGGACCGGGTATGCTCGGCTCGGACCAATCCGGCGCCGCCTTGCCGACGTGCGCGACCGCGGCGGAGCCGCTCGAGCTCGCGCCGTCGCCGCGCGCGCAGGCGGCGAGCGCCGCCGCTAAAGCGACGATGAGCCCGGCGATTCGCCTATCCATAGCTCGGATAGCCGATCGCTTGGAGATCCGAATGCATTTGCTGGACGAGTTCGCCCACCTCGGAGAAAAGCCGCTGTTCTCGCAGGTAGCGCAGGTCGCGAAGGGCGAGCTCGCGGCCGTAGATCGTCTGCTCGAAGTCGCGCAGCCACGCTTCGATCGTTCGTTCGCCGCCGCCGAACTGCGGGTTCGTCCCGATCGAGACCAGTGCTGGGTAGTCACGCCCGTCATGACGCGCCGTCGCCGAGTAAACCCCATCCTTCGGCAGCAGCTTCTCCGGAAGGCGCAGGTTCGCGGTCGGGAAGCCGAGGTGGTGTCCGCGTCCCGCTCCGATCTCGACGGAGCCGCGCAGTTCGTAGCCGGTACCCCCGAGCAGACGATCCGCTTCCGCGACGTCGCCCCGCTCGACCAGCGCGCGGATCCGCGTGCTCGAGATACGCTCGCCGCCGTCGGCAACCGGCTCGACCGGAACGACGGCGACGCCGCGCTCTCCGAGCACGTCGCGCATCAAAGTCACGTCGCCGGTGCGGCGGTGCCCGAACCGGAACGTCGTGCCCACCACGACGCCGCGCACGTTCAATCGCTCCATCAGAATGTCGAGAAACCCCTCGGGCGTGAGCTTCGCCACCCGGTCGTCGAACTTCACGAAGAAGCACTCTTCGAATCCGGCTCGCGCAAACAGCTCGAGACGCTCCTGCGGGGTGGTCAGCAACGGCGGCTCCGTTCCCGGACGTAAGTGCGTCGCCGGATGATTCGCAAATGTGAGCAGTCCGCTGCGCCAGCGCGGCTTGCGCAACCGCAGCGTCTGGCGCGCGATCTCGCGATGCCCGCGATGGAAGCCGTCGAAGAACCCGATCGCGAGCACTAAGGGGCGATCGCTCTCGCGCTCGAGTTCGTGATGCACTCTCATTCGACAAAGACTTTGCGCGGCGCCAACAGCGCACCGAGGGCCTCGCCGACGCCGACGAGCGTGCGCGACTCGTCACGAACGAAGACGTGGCGCCCCGTCGCCCCTTGCGGAAGCGGAACGACTCTGCCCGCGCGAAAGTCGGCAGATTCCCGCAGATCGAGGACGATCGTCGGAAACGGAATGATGTTTTCGGGCGCGATGAGCGCCTCGCGCGGATCGCGCGCAATCTCGTCGAGCGTACGCGCCTCGTAGAGCACGAACGGACCGGAAGCTTCGCGCACAAGCGCCCCCATGTGCGCCGGAGTTTCGATCGCCGATCCGAGATCGTGACAGAGCGTGCGAATGTAGGTCCCCTCACTGCAGGCAACCCGAAGGCGCGCGATTGCTGCTCCGCGTGCGCGCTCAATCCCGAGCAGCGTCAAGCCGTAGATCGTGACGCCCCGCGCCTTGCGTTCGACGGTCTTGCCCGCGCGCGCGAGCGCGTAGAGCCGCTTTCCCTCGTGCTTCACCGCCGAGTACATCGGCGGCGTCTGCTCGATCCGCCCAACGAACGCGGGCAACGTCTTTTCAAGCGCCGCCGTCCAATCGCTACGAACGCTACGCTCTTCCACGGTTTCGCCCAAAGCGTCTTGCGTCGTTGTCGAGCGTCCGAGAACCAGCGTGCATACGTAACTCTTCCGCTGATCGACGAGCAACGGAATCAGCCGCGTCGCCTTCCCGACTGCAATCGGAAGCACGCCCGCAGCTTGCGGGTCGAGCGTGCCGAGATGTCCGGCTCCTAAGCGCCGGTCGACGGCGTGCAGCGCGTAAATGCGCCGTACGCGCGCGACCGCGTTTGCCGAACTCGGCCCCGCACTCTTGAAGAGATTTACGAATCCGATCACGCGCCGATAGACGCTTCGCTCAACGTGATGCTGAGAAGGCTCCGACCTGCTACGTGCTTTTGCGAGGGCCCTTCGACTGCGCTCGCTAAGCTCGCTTCGCTCAGGATGACACGACTTCTTTGGGCCTGCGCGAAGCGCAGTCCTGAGCGAGCAGCGCGAGTCGAAGGGAGGAGCGAGCAGGACGCGAGCGACGAGCGACCTCGCACAAGCATGTAGCTGGCGGAGCTACAAGCCTTCGGCTACAAGGGCCGCTTCAACCGCGGCGAAGCCTTCTTGGAGCGGCCCGTTATACGTCAAGCCGGACGCTCGAAAGTGTCCGCCGCCGCCCAGCCGCTGCGCCGCTGCCTGCACGTTGATCTTTCCGTTCGAACGCAGACTGACGCGCAGCTCTCCCTCGATCGCCTTGAAAAGCGCCGCAACGTCGACGCCGTCCTGGCCGAGCAGCGTGTTGACGACGTCTTCCGTGTCCTCGCCGTCGGCGCCCGTGGCTTCGAGCATCGCGTCGTCGACGTAGGAATAGCAGTAGCGGCCGCCGTGCTCGAAGCGCATCGCTTCGATCACGGCGCCTAAGAGTTTCGTCGCGGCGACGCGCTTGCGCAAAAATATTTGCTCGGTGATCTCTTCCTTGTCGGCGCCGCGGCGCATCAGCTCGGCTGCAAGCTCGAGTGCCTCGGAAGTGGTGTTGGAGTGCATGAATCCGCCCGTGTCGGTCATGATCGTCGCGAGGATGCAGGTGGCGATCTGGTCGTCGATCGGAGCGCCGAGCTCGCGCAGCAGGTGCATGACCACGGTTCCCGTCGAGCACTCGCGTTCCAGGACGAAGTTCAACGCGCCGAAGAGCGAGTTGCCGAGGTGGTGATCGATGTCGAGCATGTTCTCGCGCGCGACAGGCGGCAGATGCTCGCCGGCGCGGCGCCAGTCGCTCATGTCGCAGAAGACGTAGAGGGTGTCTTCGGGCAGATCGGCAGGTAGCTCGCGCGAGACCAGTTCGGCTGCGGGTAAAAAACGTAAATTACGCGGAACGTCATCTTGCTGAAAGTACGCAACGCGCTTTCCGAGACGCGTGAGTGCCAGGCCGAGCGCGAGTCCCGCGCCGAGCGTGTCGCCGTCGGGCTTTACGTGACTGACCATGACGAAGGCGCTGCGCCGCCGCAGCTCGGCGACGACTTCTTGCGCCGATGCAAGGCGCGGCGTGCTTTCGATCATTCACTCTCCTCAGACGAAGTTTGCGCGGCCGCCTCGCGCAGCGTTTTCGCGAGCGCGATCGCGCGCTCGGCGGACCGGTCCTCGACGAAGATCAGTTCGGGCGTGTGACGCAGGTCGACTTTGCGTCCGAGCTCTCCGCGCAGAAAGCGCCCCGCGTGGCGCAGCGCGTCGAGCGATTGACTGGCCTGATGCCGGTCGCCGATGACCGAGACGAAGACCTTACAATGGTGCAGGTCGTCGCTGACTTCGGCGCGAGTGACCGTCACGAAGGCCAGCCTCGGGTCTTGAAGTTCCTGGGAAATCAGTGTACCGAGTACGCGTTGGATCTCGTGATCGATCTTGGCGATCCGCTGTGCCTTCACGCTCGGACCAACTCCGCGGCGACGTGCTCGAGCGCGAATGCCTCGATGACGTCGCCTTCTTTGAGGTCTTGGAACTTCGCGATCTGAATGCCGCACTCGAAGCCTTCTGCGACTTCGCGGACGTCGTCTTTGAAGCGGCGCAGGCTCTCGATCTCGCCGTCGAAGACGACCGCGGCGTCGCGAATCACGCGCGCCTTGGCGTTGCGCGAGATCTTGCCGCTTTGCACGTAGCACCCGACGATCGTTCCAACACGGCTCACCTTGAAGACCTGGCGAACCTCGGCGCGGCCGAGCACGACCTCGCGCTCGACCGGCGAGAGCATACCGCGCATAGCCTTCTTGAGATCGTCCTCGATCTCGTAGATGACCTGATAGAACCGCAGATCGACGCCTTCGTTCTCGGCGAGGCGGCGGGCCGTCTCGTCGGGACGAATGTTGAACCCGATTAGCACGGCGTTCGACGCACTCGCCAGGTTCACGTCGTTGGGCGAAATGGCTCCGACGCCGCCGTGGATGACGCGAATCTCGACGTCTTCCGTCGAGAGCGATTCCATGCGCGCGCGCAGCGCTTCCAGCGATCCCTGGCCGTCCGCCTTGATGATGAGATTGAGAACTTTGCCGCCCTCGGCCGGCATTGACATGAACGTCTCGAGCGAGACGCGCTGGCTTCCGGTCGCAGCCATGCGCACGTCGCGGCGGCGAGTCGCGCGTTTTTCGGCGGTCTCCCGAGCGACGCGCTCGTCG
>DATASC010000037.1:0-3489 GCA_036269355.1 Candidatus Cybelea sp.
ATCACCAACGAGATCAAGTCGCACATCAAGCGCGTCGCGGAGGCGAGCCGGGCGGAAGTCTGCATCGTCGAAGTCGGCGGCACGGTAGGCGACATCGAATCGTTGCCGTTTCTCGAAGCGATCCGTCAGATGCGCTACGACGTCGGCGACGAGAACGTCATGTACGTGCATCTCACGCTCGTTCCGCATCTGGGCGCGGCCGACGAGCTCAAGACGAAGCCGACCCAGCATTCGGTACGCGAGCTCCGTGGTATCGGTATCTCGCCCGACGCAATCGTCTGCCGCACGCAGTCGCCGCTTCCGATGCCGCTGGAGTTGAAGGAGAAGATCGCGCTTTTCTGCGACGTGCCGCCGAGCGCGGTCGTGCAGAACGTAGACGCGCGCACGATTTATCAGGTCCCGCTCAACCTCGAAGCCGAGGGCCTGGCGCAGGCCGCGGTCCGCAAGCTCAACTTACCGGCAGTCGCCCCAAAGCTCGACGAATGGGTCGCCATTGCGGAGCGCTTGCTGCATCCGCGCCGGCGCGTGACGATTGCGCTCGTCGGTAAGTACGTCGAACTGAAGGACGCGTACATTTCCATCAACGAGGCCCTCGCGCACGCGGGAATCTTCCATCACGCCGCCGTCGAGATCCGGCGCATCGACTCCGAACAGGTGGAGAACGAGGGCATCGAAGTACTACGCGGCGCGCACGGCGTCTTAGTCGCGCCGGGATTCGGCGCGCGCGGGGTCAAGGGAAAGCTGCGCGCGATCCAATACGCACGCGAGCGAAAGGTTCCATTTCTAGGAATTTGTTACGGCATGCAGCTTGCCTGCGTGGAGTTCGCGCGCGACGTTTGCGAGCTTCCGGAGGCGATGACGAGCGAGGTCGACGAGACGAGCGCGGATCCGGTGATCGATTTCATGCCGGACCAGCGAAATCTCGAAATGTACGGCGGCACGATGCGTCTGGGAACGTACGCGTGCACGCTCGAGGAGGGGAGCCAGGCAGCGCGCGCCTACGGCGAGCTCGAGATCAGCGAGCGCCACCGTCACCGCTACGAGTTCAACAATCGCTATCGTCCCATCTTCGAAGAGCACGGAATGCGTTTCAGCGGTCATCACACAGTCGACAAGACGCGCCTCGTCGAAGTGATCGAGCTTCCGCCGGATATGCATCCCTGGTTCGTCGCGACGCAGGCGCACCCGGAGTTCAAGTCACGCCCGAATCGCCCGGCTCCGCTCTATCGCGACTTTATCGGCGCCGCGCTCGCGCACGACGAACGGATCGAGGGGCGCGCCGGCGTCGCCGAGGCGGCCTCCTGGACCCAAGCCTAATCACCGCCGTCGTCCTTACTCGCGACGAAGAACGCAATCTGCCGCGTGCCCTGACGAGTTTGCCTCGTGGAATCGGGATATTCGTTCTCGATGCCGGATCCCGCGATCATACGGTCCAGTTTGCCGAAGGAACTGGCGCGCGTGTCGTGCAGCGCGAGTGGACGGATTTCGTCGACGCGCGGCGGTTCGCGCTCGCGCAGGTCGCAACGCCCTGGACGCTGATGATCGATGCCGACGAGGCGCTCGACGACGTCCTTCGCGATGCGATACGCAGGGCGCCAACGGACTGCGAGGCTTATCGCGTGAGGCGAACGACGTACTTTTGCGGAAAGCCGATGCGGATCTGGCGTGACGAGCCGCTCGTGCGGCTCTTTCGCACCGACCGGGTCACGCTCGAGGCCCATCCTGCCGCCGCGGCGAGCGCGCCGGTGCACGAAGCGTGGCGATGCGACGGAACCATCGGAGACCTGGCGGGCACCATGCTGCACTACTCGTATGCCGACGTCGCCTCATACCGGACGAAATACGATCGCTACACGACGCTCGAGGCTAAGAATATGCGCGGCTCTTTGCCGAGCTTGATTGCGGCCTGCGGCGCGAGCGCCGTACGATTTCTTTGGCTGCTCTTCGGCCGCGGAGCCTTGCTCGACGGTCCGCGCGGCTGGTACGTTGCCTATCGGTCCGCGCTTTATCCCGTCGTGACCGCCCGCAAAGCGCTGCTGAGGTGACCGCGCGAATCGGACTCGACGCGCGATTGACGAGGCAACTGTCGGCGGGAATGCAGACCTACGTGCGAGAGCTGGTCGCGCGCCTGCCGGTCATCGCGCCCGATTATGAGTTCGTCACGTTTACGGGCGGCGGTAACTTCGGGTGGAACGAGCAGATCGCGTTACCGCTAGCGATTCGGCGCGCGAGACTCGACCTCGTGCACTTTCTCTCGCAGTACGTGCCGGTGCTTCTCCCGGCGCGTTTCGTCATCACGATCCACGACCTGATCCATTTGCGCTTTCCGCAATACTTCAAGGCGAAGGTCGGCCCATATTACGCTAGCGTCGTACGTTACGCTTGCGCGCGCGCAAAGCGCGTGATCACCGACGACGAACGAACCGTCGACGATCTGGAGCGCTTTCTCGCCGTCGACCGCGCGAAAGTGCGAGTCGTTCCACTGGGCGTCGCGGAGAGCTTTCTGAACGCGCCCGCGCCCTACGTGGGAGGACGTCCGTACCTCCTCTACGTCGGCAACCACCGGCCGCACAAGGACCTCGCGACGCTCTTCGACGCGTGGTCGTCGCTGCCGGAGCGGTGGGCGATCGATCTCTACCTGACGGGTCCGGACGACTTTGCCGGCGAGCTTCAGCAGCGCTCGAGCCTCGCGCGTTCGATCGTCGCGCTGGGCGACGTCAGCACCGAACGCCTCGCCGCTTATTACGCCGGCGCTAGCGCGCTGGTGCAGCCGGCATTGCGCGAGGGTTTCGGGCTGCCGATGCTTGAGGCGATGGCGGTAGGCTGTCCCGTCGTCGCATGCGAAGAAGCCGTTCCGCGACCCCTGAGCGACGCCGCGCTGACGTTTGGGGCGCGGGATGCGGCGCAGTTGCGTGCGCGGCTCGAACAGCTTCTTAGCGATGGCGCCCTGCGGACGCGGTCGGTCGAACTCGGACGTGCGGCGGCAAAGGGGTTGACGTGGTCGCGCTGCGTTCGCGCGACCGCTGACATTTATCGAGAGGTATTGGAGGAAAGTTGAAGCGGCAGTTTGCCATCGTGGCCATTTTGATCGCGATGGGGCAATCGCATGCAGTCGCCGCCGCACCGAAAGCGGCGGCGTCGAAACCGGCCGCGCCCAAAGCAATCACGATTGTGATCAACGGGAACTCGCTCGCGCTCGACCCGCCTCCGCGCTTCGAACACGATTTGCTCTTCGTGCCGGTGCGCCGCACGATCGAGGCGCTAGGGCTCTCGTTCGAGCGCTCCGGCAACCGCATCATGACGCAAGTCGGATCGAAGAACGTGACCCTGACGATCGGCAGTCCGGTCGCTCAAATCGACCGCGAACAAGTCAGGCTCGAAGCCGCGCCGATCGACGTTAAGGACGTGCTCTACGTTCCGCTGCGATTTTTCACCGACGTGCTCGGGGCGCAGGCAAGCTTCGACCGCCGCACCAACACCGTGACGATA
>DATASC010000038.1:0-14941 GCA_036269355.1 Candidatus Cybelea sp.
GTCATCGCCGTTTTCGTTCTCGTCGAATGGGCGCTCGGCGGATGGCTCTCGACGGCGAGCCATGCGGCGAACCTCGTCGTCGCGGGCGGATTGGCGCTCACGCTCGGCCTATCGATGCATCAGATTCACCATCGCGTCGACAACTTCGTCGACCGCGCGTTCTTCAGTAAGCGCCGCCGCGACCAGGACGCGATTCTCGCGTTCTCCCGCGAAGCCGCATACGTCACCGATCGCGAGGTTCTACTCGAACGCACCGAAGAGGTGCTGCTGGCCCACGCCGATGCGTCGTCGGTCGCGATCCTCGTCGACGACCACCGCGGCCGATACGGCGAGGTGAGCGAAAACGACTCCGCCGTGCTCGCGCTGCGCGCGCATCACGCCGTTCTCGATCTCCACGGCCTTTCAACCGCAATTGCGGGCGACTACGCGTTCCCGATGGTGTCGCGCGGACGCGTTCTCGGCGTCCTCGTGCTCGGCCCTAAACGCTCGCACGAATCGTACGCGCCCGACGAGCTCGAGACGATCCTCCGCCTCGCGCACGCCGTCGGCTCGGCGCTCGACGTGCTCGTCCAGAACGGCGCGGCCGATCCGATGCTGGCGAGGCTCGACGCGATCTGCGAAGCACAGGCGAATATGACCGAGGCCCTTGCCGCGCTCAGCGCGGTACTTACCGATGGGCGCCGGCGTGCGTTTACGGAGGACCCCGCATGAGCTCGATGGTTCGCATATTTGCGTGTGGTGCGGCCGCATCGATCGAGGATCACCGGCTTCAGGCGCGGCAGGCTTTAATTGATTGTATCGTGCGGCCGCGGCGGCTAAATACTAATCGCTCGCCGTCTCCGGCCTGAGTGTCGACGCGGGTATCGTCTCGTCAACCGGCTTCGCCGACCACTCGTAGGTTGCCCAGCCGTCGACTTCTTCTCCGGTTGCGCGAAATCCGGAGCGGTCTTCGAGCGCGTCGTAGGCGGCTTTGCCGAGCCGAAGCGTCGCGGGTTTGGCATACTTTTGCATGTGTCCGGCAACGTCGATCGTCTCTTCGACGAGCCTCTCCACGGAAGAATCCTCAAAGATGACGACTTCGCCTTCGTTGACGCCGCAGCGCACTTCAAAGGGTGCCTTCAACCGGTTCTCGCGTTCGTTGAACGACTGCAGCTGGCGCAGAATCGTCTGCGCCGCATTCACCGCATCCGACAGGTTCAAGAAGCAGACCATCACGCCATCCGGCGTCCATGAGTCCTTCCACGCGTGCGTCGCCTTGAACGTCTTGCGCAGCAGCTCTTCGTAGGCGCGAAAGCTGGCGGTCACGGCAACCTGTGATTCGCCCGACTTTATGCCCGTCGAGTTGACGACGTCGACCGAGAGAAACGTGCAGCGCCGGCGCTTGGCGTCCATCAGCGTCTTCTCGATCTGCTGATACTCCGCAAGAAGCTTCGCGCGCGCCTTCTCCGATTCGACCGTCGTCGCCACCGGTGCCGTCTTACCTTTAATAGCCGCAGGTCGCGGCTTCGCCGCGCTTTGGCGCGCGGCGGCAAAAAGGCGGTCCGCGATCAACATGACGGCATAGATAATCGCCGCGAGCAAGAGCGCCGCGTACGTTCGCGCTGCCGCCGGCAGTAACGCTGCGATGCTCGCCACGAATGGATCGCCGAACCGGTGCAGCTGCATCACCGGCCATAAGCTCGCGAAGGAACTGGCGCGGAAAAATCCCGCGGCAAAGAGCAGCAACGCCGCAAGAATTAATAGGCTCAGGACGAGGTCGACGATGCGCTGAACTCGGTCGAGCGCCGCGGTCGCAGTGGCTGCGCTTGGCACGGGGCGACTGATTCTTGAGGAGGTGGGCGACTCCATGCTTCGAAGCCAAATATCGGTTGCCCGCTCGCCAACTAAGGAGATTTACAATGCGTTACCTCGCCTTATCGCTCGTCGTCGCCGCGCTGGTCGTCGCCACGGCGTGTGCCGGAAAGTCATCATCTAACAGCTCCGATCAATCGTCGAACTCCGATCAGACCGCCACGACGGCGCCGATGAGCGCCTCTACGGAAGCCGCAACCGAGGCGCCCAGCGATGCCACGACCGCCGCTCCCGCAGACACGGTCCCGCACTATCCGGGCGCTGCCAGCGAAGCCTCCGGTTCGAGCGACTCGATGGGCAAGACCGAGTCGGGCACGGTGCTGTCGACCGACGATTCCTTCGACAAGGTCTACGCCTGGTATCAGCAGCATCTCCCGGCCGGCTCGGAAAAAGTCCACACGACGTCGCCGGAAGGCGCCGTCTTCACCGTCGGCGACTCGACCAGTGGGCTGCAGTCCGTCAGCATCTCCACGTCGCAGGGGCGGACGGTGATTACCATCGGTGCCGTCAAAATGCAGTAGCGGCCGCACTACGGCGTCGCCATAAACCCGTGCGTCTTTCCGAAGCGATCGACGTAATAGCCGACGAGATCGTAGTGAATGTTGATGCTCGTCACGGTCGTGGTTCCGATGCCGTTGGGATCGTCGATCGACTGCCACACGGTGTGATTGGGCCGCAGCGGATCCGTTAGCAGAAAGCCGTGCGTCTTGCCGGACTTGTCGAGGTACGCACCGACGATCCGGTCGAGAATCGTGATTCCGAGAAACCTCGTGCTCGTCGCATGCGGATACGAATAAAACGTGTACGCCCGGTCGCGTAACAAAAAGCCTTCGACGGCTCCGGTCGACCGTTTCGCGTATCCGCAGACGTCGCCGCGCCCGTTGATCCCCGTCGCAACGATATCGACCGCCCGCGGCGGCACGATGTCTTTGAACGCGCCGGTCGTGATCTTCACCTGAAAGGCGTACTGATGCTTCAGTCGCGTTGACGTGTAGAAGCCGACGGCGACGTTCGAGTCGTTGATGCCCAAGATCTCGGTCGTCGATCCAAGCCCCTGCGCTTTCGGATCCTGATAATCGAACAGAAGATTCTTGATATCCGTAAAGCCCAAGATCACGCCGTAGGCGTTCAGAAAGAATCCCGCGACGATCTTTGTATTGTTCAGGCTCGTCGCCTGGGTGTCGACCGCCAAGGGAAAGTCAACGTCCTTGTAGTTGATTTGATGGTACGGCGGAAAGACGACGTAGCCGCGGTTGGGATGCAGAAGCGCGCCGTTGCCGTAGAAGCCGACGAGGTGCCGAAGGTTGTTGATGCCGAGCAGTTCGTTGAACCGCGGGTCGGCTTGATCGTCAAGGGTACGAAACTTAAACGACATCGCGTCACGAACTGGCGCGCTCTGCGTGCTTGTGCCCACACCCGGTTGCGTCGCGGGTACGATCGTATGCGGCCCGGCGCACGCGGCGAGCCCAAGGAGCAGGCCGACCGCGAGCGCCCGCATGGCGGACTCTTACATGCGCGCCGCTTCGAGTCCGTTCCAGAATCCGCCGACTGCGTCGAGAATCGCCTCGCCGGCTCGAAGGAAACGCTCGGCTGAAAAGCCGGGCTTAGCAAACGCCTCGCGGAGCTCTTCGTCGGTGTGCGCCGCGTGATTCTCCTCGAGCGCGTCGTGCCACGTCCAGAATCCGAGCGGCAGGTCGGGCAGACGCTCCGACTTGACGATGCGCAGCCCCGCGATCAACTCTTTCCAGAAGCCCGCGGCGGCCCAGTGCTCGATCGCGTACGACGCGCCCGCGGCTGTCGACTCGTCCTGCGAGCTGTACCACTCCATCAGCGCGTCGCAGAACGCGAGCGTCGATGCGCGTCCGTGGCATCGCTTGCCGATCTGCGTCCACGTCAGCCCAAGCGACGCCGCGAAGTTCGCGAGCCACTCGAAGTGCCCCGCCGTAAAGTGAAACGTCCCGCCTTCGATCGTCCCCGAAGGCGTGAACACGACGCCGAGCTCGTTCATGAGAATCTCTTTGCCCGCCCGATAGCTCTGCAGGTCGGGAGCGTTGATGCACTTGCGCAGCTGTGCCTCGATGAAGAGATGACTGAAGACCGAGAACTGAACGGTGAAGTCGCGCAGCTGCTCCATCGACGCGTTCCCGCACGAGAACCAGCTCGTATATGCGTTATGCCGGACGATCGGGTGTTCGTTGATGCTCCGCGCGACCGCTTCTTCAAACTCGGCGAGGTCGTTGGTAGGCTCGAGAACCGTTGTCATGGCATGCTCCTTGAAGATAAAAAAGAGCCGCCTCGCATCGGCGAGGCGGCTTTGCACTTTTTACGAACTCGTTCGTTACTGCAATGACCCACCTGGCCGACTTCGATCGAAGTAGCCGTAATAATAATAAGCCACTGCCTTAAGAACGAGCATATTGCAGCAGACTATAGCATACGGGCGCAGGTGTGGCAATAGCGCAGTGGCGCTAAACCGGAACTAGGCCCGCGACCACCACGACGGCCGCGATAATCGCTACCGTATCTTCCAGCAGTGCGGCCCGAACGGCGCCGATGACCGCGATCGCGCGAGTCCGCACCGCGAGGCCACCATAGGCCCCGCACAGGGCGCCGGCAACTCCAAGAACGATCCCCGCCGCAATCGACGCCCCGGCCGCAGTCGTTACCGCCCAGCCGCAGAAGGCGCCGCTCGCGACTCGGGCGATCAGTCCGGTCGCGCGGGTGCGCGCCGGAGCGCCGGGATGCAGATCGCCGGCCAGCTCGCCCAGCGCGAGTGCGGCCAGCACGTAGGCCGCGGGACCGCGATGGCGGATCAGCCAGAGCACCGCGGGCGCGGTGACCGTTCGCAATCCGGCGACGAGCCCCAAGAGCAGTGCGGCGGCGTATGCGTCGTACAAGGCTTCAAAGGATTCGCGGCTTCACACTTTCTTCATTTGCAGGCCCTACCATCGACGGGTGCGGCCGCTCCGTCTTATACGTCGCTCGTTCCTCTGCAGCACAACGGTCATGCTTAGCGCATGCCAAGCGATGACGGGCAGTAGCACTCCGGCGTCCTCGCTCCACTCCGGCTGGTGGCGCGAGGCGCCGGCGACTGCCAGGGCGACCGTCTACGTCGCCGAGGCAAACGGCGCCTCCGACGCCATCGTGCTGCGCTACGGCGCGCGGAACTCCACGAACAAACCGCCGAAGTGCTCGATGACCGGTGAGAAGCTCGACCACAGCCAAATCGCCGCCGACGCCGCGGGCAACCTCTATATTCCGAACATCGAGACGGCCGCGATCGACGTCTACGCGCCCAACTGCGGCGACCGGATCGCGAGCATCCACGATCCGTACGGCGCCGATCTCGACGTGGCGCTCCGAAACGGCACGATCTACGGCGCCGGCGGGACCCACGTCGCGGTCTGCACGATCTCCGGGTGCACCGCCGAGCTCACCGATCCGTCGATCGTCCAGCTCGAAACGGTGGCGGTCGACGCCAAAGGCAACGTCTGGGCGACGTACTACAGCCAGAATTCAATCGACCTCATCGTCTGGCCCGGCGGTGCGATGCCCGGCAAGGTCGTCAGCGGCTACGTAAACCAGAGCACGCCGGGTGACCTCGAGTTCGACCAGCGCGGCAACCTCATCTCGCTGCAGTCGCTCTTCACGCACGTCTACCTCTACCATTGCGACGCGGCCACGGCGAGCTGCACGAACACGCGCGTCGTCAACCTGCGGGGCGGCTCGCTCTTCGGCGCGCTCAACGCCAAGAACACCGATTATCAGGTGACGGGCTATGAGAGCGATGAGGTCGACGTCTACGCCTACCCGTCGTTCAAGTACGAGTACAGCTACAACAACGGCCTGCGCGGCGACTACAGCGTCCAGGGAATCGTCCAAGCCCGCTAAAGCACCTCTGTGTCACCCTGACCTTGTCGAAGGGCATGTCACCCTGAGCTTGTCGAAGGGCGCGCGGGAGCCCCTGGCGGGGTGACGAACTACCGTGGACACGCCGCCCGGCTATCGGAGCGGCCGTCGTTGCTACGTGCGGCACCGGGGAGAGGAGTTAGCTCGTGAGACTGCCCGCCTTACATACGGCCGCGGCTGCGAGCGCTGCGGCTTTTCTGCTGTCTGCGTGCGCCGGCGCGCCGCAGGGCACGTCCGCTGGTTTGTTACCGTCGGCCATGAGGCCTAATTTTCGAGCGGCGGTCCGCACGAACGCGCATTCTCTTCAACTTCCGGGTGGGCGCGTTCTCTACGTCACCGACGATGGCGCGAGTCAAGATACCGCCCTCGACGTTATACAGTACCGCAGCTTGATGAACGTCGGCTCGATCCCACTCGGACACGTCGCTCCGTTCGGTGATTGGGTCGACAAGAACGGGAATATCTACGTCGTCGTAGCCTCGGATACGTCGAACAACGGCAACGTCTACGAGTACAACTCCGGCGGCGGTCTCATCTTTACATATAATTCGACGCTCGGCCTTGCAACAGATGTGACGACCGACCGGCACGGCAACGTTTACGTTGCCGATAACGGCTGGAACTCTGCCACGGGCGACGAACCTCATGTTGCCGAGTTCGAGCAGAGTGTCAACGAGAGCATCAGCTGTCCGCCTGTCGGCATTGGCAATTCGAACGGAATTGCGGTCGATCAACAAGGCGACGTGTTTCTAACAGTGAACTACGTTTCGGGCGGGGCCTCAATCGTCGAATATCCGCGCGGCATCATCAAATCGCGCTGCGTTGGCACGGTTCTGCCGATCGATGTCGGCCCGTACGGTTCCTTTTATGGTGCCGCCGTCGACACGCGAGGCAATTTGCTCGTCGGCACCTCCAGCGTCACTGCGGCACCGAGCGTCGCCATCATCGCGCCGCCCTATACGAGCATCACCGGATCACTTGGGTCGGGATGGTCGCGGCCGTTCGAAGTTCGGATCGACAGGGCCGGCACGCGAGCATACGTCACCGATACTGCAGCAAAGACCGTGACCGTGCTCGCGTATCCTGGCGGCTCGACCATCGCGACGCTCGGCACTGCAAATGGGATTTCTGCGCCTGTTTCCGCGGTCGATAGCAAAAACTACGTTCCGTAACCGGGTTCGCTTCTTCTACTCTTTGCGCAGGATTTTCCCGGTCTTCACCACTTCAAACGCCGTTCCCGGAACGTTCTTGAGTTGATCGAGATCGTTGTCGTTCCAGCACTTTGAGTCGGTGCCGCCCTCACCTTGGAAATACCAGTTGCTGCCGTTGTCGGCCACGAACATGCCGTACGTCTTCATAGCGACGGCGATCACGTGCGACTGGCCGGTGATGCCCGAGATGTCGTACGAGGCCTTCATCCGCAAGCGCAATCCCATCGGGGGCAGGTCCTTTGCGCGGCTGTCGCTCGCGAAGTGCGTTGCGGGGTGAATGTAGCCTTGCTGCGTTTGCGTGAACGTCACCCGCAGCGCGTGATCGATCTCACCCGCCTGTACTTCCCCGCACTTCACCAGCGCCGGCAGAACCGGTAATCCCGCGGCGTCCGCCGAGGTCCAGCCGTCCGGGCGCAGCTTGTTGCTGTTCAAATGAAAGAGCGCGCCCGATCCGGCCTTCCAGCTCTTGCCGCCCGCAATCGGATACGCGTCCCACATCTCGTACAACTTGCAGACGCCTTGCTGCAGCACGAGCACGTGGCGATCGCCGCCGGCGTGCCGGCCTCCCTCGATCTGCGCGTTCGGCGGAATCGGATACGGCCCCGGATCGCTCTGCGATCCGTAGTGAAAGTGAACCGGCACCTTCTTCTGCGTCTGCGGCACGATGTTAAATGGAATGCCGTAGTGTGGATCGCGCCCGAAGTCGGGATGCAGGTTGCCCGGAAGCGCGTTGATGTATTGCTGCGAGTTTGGGTCGAGCGGATACCCCGAGATGTCGGTGTTCCACCAGTTGTCCGCCGGAAAGATCTGACAGCCGCCCACGACGGGCACGTGCGACGTCGACGTTCCGCGCTTTGACGCGGCGTTCTGCGCTTGACCGATGGAGAGTGGCGGATTCGTTCCGCCGCACGACGCGAGTACCGCGATCGAGAGAATAAGAGTGAGTGTGCGGTGCATGGCAGGCCCTCCTAGCTTGCTGCGAGCAGCCTTCCGCGCGCGCAGGCGGGCTACCCGCTCGCGCGCGCGAAGTACGCGCACATGGCACTTATCGCGGCTGCGGCGCTCGCATGCCACATCACGATCTTCCCGCGTCACGGCACCTACGTGCCGACCGCGCGCCTTCACGGACCGGGGCTCCTGCTCGACGGCGCCGGCATCACCGGCTCGCCGCCCTCATCGATCGTCTGGCTCCATCGCCGGCTGCTCGGTAGTATCGCGACGCGCGGCGGCAACGTCGTGGTACTGCGCGCGTCGTACTCCGACGTCTACGATCGCGCGTTTCGCGACTACGGAAACTTCGCGTCGGTGCAGACCGTGCTGATTCCACCCTGCGCCACGATCGCGCAAGCCGATGCGGCGGCGCGCATCGTGGATAGAGCCGATGCGGTCTACTTCGCCGGCGGCGATCAAGCAAACTACGTCGCCTGGAAGGGCGGCGCGCTAATGGCTTCCGTTGCGCACGTCTACGCACGCGGAGGCGTCGTCGGCGGCGGCAGCGCCGGGCTCGCGATTCAAGGCGCCGTGGTCTACGACTCCGTTGCCGGCGATACGATGAACGTCGAAACGCACACCGCCGATGCGGTAGCCGACCCGCTCGAAAAGCGAATCAGTTTCACCACCGGACTCTTCGCGTGGCCCGCGCTCGCCGCCACGATTACCGACACGCACTTCGCGGTGCGCAATCGCTTCGGCCGAACCGTCGCGTTTCTCGCGCGCATCCTGCACGACGGTTTACTACCCGATGCGCGCACCGTTTACGCACTCGGGGTCGACGAAGGCAGCGCCGTCGTCGTCGATCCAGACGGCATGGCGACGCTGCTCAACGCCAAGGGCGCGCGCGGCGCCTATCTCGTACGCGCGGATAGCGCTCCGAATCTCGAACCGGGAAAGCCGCTGAACTTCACCGTCGAGGTCTCGCACGTCGCGCGAGAGGGCGAGCGGTTCGACCTGCTGCACAAGACGACGAACGAGCCCTGGTACGCGGTGACCGTCGACGGCGCGAAGAATCCGGTCTACAGCCGCGACCCCTACGCGCCGTGAGCGCAAACTACGATCTGCTCGAAGAGCAGCTGCGGGCGCTGCTCGCGGGCGAGGGCGATTTTATCGCCAACGCTGCCAACTTCGCGGCTTTCGTTTATTACGAACTCTCAGACGTGAACTGGGCCGGCTTCTATCTCGCCGCACCGTCGGGCGAGCTCGTGCTCGGACCGTTCGCTGGAAAGCCCGCGTGCTCGCGCCTGCCGGCCGGGCGCGGCGTCTGCGGAGCGGCCGCGACGCGCCGCGAAACGATAGTGGTCGACGATGTCGCCGCTTTCGACGATCACATCGCCTGCGACATCGCGTCGCGCTCGGAGATCGTCGTGCCGCTCGTGGTCGACGGCGAGCTCCGCGGCGTCTTCGACTGCGACAGCCCGCAACTCGCGCGTTTCGGTGAGGACGATCGCGCCGGGATCGAACGCCTCGTGCACGCGTTTACGGAGACGGCGCTCCACCCGTAGCGAGGGTGACGTCCTCGCGACGGCGCAGAATTCCCAATCCCAGCGCGCCCAGGACGGCGATACCAGGAACGAGGCCGGTAAGAGCGACGTTCTTGTCGATGATCCAGCCGCCCAGCGACGGCGCGGCCATGAGCGCGAGACTGCTCATCGCATCGTTAAAGCCAAGAATCGCGCCGCGTTTTTCTGCAGACGCGCTCTCGGAGATGAGCGCGGCGATCGTTGGCTCGACACACGAGGCGCCGACGGCCCAAAGGGCGAGCATGCCGAGCAGCGCCCACAGATTGTGCGCGAACGCAAGCACCGCGTAGGCGACGGCGCTCAATGCAAATCCGAGCTGCGCCACCCAAGCGTCGCCGAGGCGCTTCGCCAGCGGACCGACGGCGGCGGCGAGCGCAATAGCGCCAATCGCTCCCGCGGCGGCGAACAGCCAGCTGGCCTTCTCGGGCCCAAGATTCAGCGCGTGCTTGAGATACAGCGCGAAGATCGAAAAGAAATACGTAACCGCGAAGATAAACAAAAAGTGGCGAACGATAAGGCTCCCGGTCCGCGGCTGCGTCCAAACCTCCTTTGCGGCGCTCTTGAGGTTGAACTCGTCTTTGCTTTTCCTTTTGGTCTTCGGAAGAAACTTGAGCGTCAATCCGATATTGACGGCTTCGATCGCCGCCGAAACCACGAACGGCAGCCAGAAACCGTACTTTACGAGGAACCCGCCGGCGATCGGACCGAGCACGATTCCAAGGCCGAAGACCACGCCGAATGCCGCGAAGGCTTTGTCCCGATGCGAGTCGTCGGTCACGTCGGAGATGTAGGACTGGGTGACGGCCAGATTGCCTCCGCCGATCCCGGCCACGGTGCGCGCTACGAACAGCATCCCCAGCGAGGGCGCCCAGGCCACTAGTAGATACCCGATCAGCGAAATGACCTGCGAGACCGTCACGATCGGCTTGCGGCCAACCTTGTCGCTCAAAGCGCCCCACAGAGGTGCGGCAACGGTCGACGCAACCGCCATGACTGCGAGCAGCGCGCCGACTTCCAAGCCGCTCGCGCCGTACTTCTGCGCGAGATACGGCAGGAGCGGAATCATGACCATATATCCAAAGACGTCGATCAGCGTAATAGAATAAATCGGGATCAGGGCTCGGATCATTTTCCGCGTCGCCGTCTTGGGCATACGTTGTCTCGTACCCTAAAAGGAACTTCACTTACTTCCCGGCTCGACTCGGTCTTTGGCTGTCAAAGCGATCCCGTTCGTCAAGGAGATCGAGGGGAATACCGTTTTCCTCCACCGCCGGATGGCACGCTGAGTGCGACCCAGGCGAAGTTCGCCAGCGCCATAGCGCCGATCGTCAGAAACACCGCCTCGAACCCGAACCGTGCGGCGATCGCGCCGCCGAGCAGCGGCCCAGCGAACATGCCCAAGAACGTTGCGCTCGACGTAAGGCCGTAGACTTGCCCGCGCCGCTCTTGCGGAAAGAGCCGTCCGATCAGCGCGTTCGCGGTGGGGAGCACGCCGCCGAGAAAGAGTCCGACGCCGAAGCGCAACGCGATGAACGCGACGACGCTGCGCACGAACGCCTGCGGAATGGTGAAGAACGCTACGCCGCAGAGCGAGATCAGCAGCACGCGACGGTAGCCGATGCGATCGCTGCGTTTTCCCAAAAACGGCGAGGCGATGAGATCGGCGAGCCCGGTTACGGCGAACGCGAGCCCGGCGGCGGTCGCAAGCCACGGCACGTTGCCCGCGAGGGCACGCACGAAGAGCGGCACGATCGGCTGCACGCCGAACGCAACGACCTGCGCGAGCAAGACGACGACGAACATCGGCGCGAGCCGTGGGTGCGTCGCGACCTCGCGCAGCGCCGGGAAGAACGGCGTGCGCCCCTCGCCGCTGCGTTCCGGCCGGAAGTGTTCGCGCAAGAAGAGCGCGCTGACGAGCGCGGTCGCGGCGGCGACGCCCGAGGTTACGAAAAAGACTTGGCGGTAATCGTGAAGCCGGTCGGCGAGCAGTCCGCCGAAGAGTGGCCCGCAGAGACCTCCCACGAGCTGGCCCGTGGTCATCCACCCGAGCGAGAATCCGAGCATCTCCTCGGGCACCTGCGTGCCGACCATCGCGATCGCCGCGGCCGAAAAACCGCTGAAGATTCCCATGCAGGCGCGCGCCCCGAAGAGCTGCCAGACGTTCTGTACGAAGCCCATCAGCGCGGTGAAGATCGCGATCGCCGCGCACGATCGCACGACCATCGCCTTGCGCCCGGTGCGATCGGCGATGCCGCCCCAGATCGGTGAGAAGATCGCGGCCGCCAGGAAGTTGACCGACGCGATAACGCCGGACCACGCCGAGACGGCAGCGATCGGCTTGACGCCGAGCTGGATGACGAAGAGCGGTAGAAACGGCCCGGAGACGGAGAAGGCGAAGGACATCAACGCCTGCACCGTCACCATCAACCACAGCGTGCGCTGCCAGGAGCTCACGCCATGGCTCTACCCCTTAAGGCTGCGGCGCACCCGCCGGCGGCATCATCGCGCCGTGCATGAACCCGCCGTGCATCATCATGTCCATCATCGGGTGCGGAGAGAGCGCCATCAGCAGAATCGTGCCGGCGTCCGAGGGCGGATGCGCCATCATACCGTTCTTCGGCCGGTCGTTCATCGGCGGCTGACCAGAAGGCATCTCGCTCTGGATTTCGCTGCGCATTTGATCGTGCAGCTGACGCAGCTGCGCGTGAAACGACGCGACCGACGACAGAATCCGCGAGCGCTCGCCGCCCGAAAGGATCCGGTCGATCTGCCTTGCGGCGACCTGGGTGTCGGGGTTTTGGGCGATTGCGAGCTCGCCGATCGTGGCGCCGATCGCCCGCAGATGCATCGGACTGATCTCGCTGAGGATCTGTCCGCGCATCTGTTGGCGAAGCTGCTCGAACTGCTGCCCGTACTTTTCGAAGGTTTGGTGCATCGCCTGACGCTGGGCGTCGGCGGCCGGTGCCGGGGCGTTCGCGTCTTGGGCGAATGCCGCTGTAGGAAGAACGCTGAGCGCAAGCGCCAGCGCTAAAGACGATTTATTCATACGCTATTCTACGGTTCGCTTTCGTAAAGGTTACTGTGAGCGGGCTGAGAGATCGGTTAACCCACTAGGTCGTGCCAGTTCGACGCGCTGACGCTCACCCCATCGTAGCCCGCGGCGTCCATCAGCGGCTCCTTGCGCTCCTTCGGAAACGCGAAGGCGCTCTCGGGCAGCCCGTTCGGGCGGTGTCGCCCGAATCGCGTACGGGCTTCCACGTGACTTGCATGCAGCAATGATAGCGGTGACCTGTTGCTGAGGTGTTGTCAGACTTGAACCGCTAGGCGCCGGATGCGAAAAACCATCACTGCTTATAGTCTTCGCCTTCCTGCGAGGAAAGCCAAGCCGCGTCGCCCGCTACGTGGCACTTTTTCGCAACAGAGCTAGGATCGACCCATCGCGGAAATCTCGATCCCATGAGCCTTTTCAAGGTGTATCCGCTGAAATGAGCCGTTTCCCAAGCGCGCCACTGGTCGTTAGTAATGCTTATGGCATGATTAGCGATGGCATCGGCGACGAAAGACTTGGAATCGGGCTCATTGGCAACCGTCGCTAGCCACAGGATCGGCCGGTCGCTCCGCCTGAACCCTTGCATACTAACATTGTTGAGATTAGCGCACTTTAGGTTGGTCGCGATGAGACGCGCGTGCAACAAGAGCGCACCGTGAAGGTCCGCTTCGTATAGCTGCGCATACGAAAGATCGTTACCGTTTAGGTTTGCACCCTGTAGATACGCCCAGCTTTTCCTTATCGCCTCGCGCGTCGCATCGACGGGACTATCGCAGTCAACGGTAGCTAGTCGAGAATCGTTTGGAGTTCGCCGGGCGCCGGCGCGCTGCGTGAGGAGCCAATTCTCCTGGCTGACGAGACCCAGGCTGCCATCCGGAGCGCCAAATAGCAGCCGGGCAATCCGGTGGCGCTCCGCTTCGTCGGTTCCTGGGTCAGAAAACGCCGCGGAGACCGATTGCGCGGCGGCACATCGAACACGAGGGGCTTCCGAGCTTTGCGGAACAACGAGCAACGCCGCAAGCGTTGCGCCGACAACCTGCTCATCTGCCGGGTCATTCCAGAATGCCTCCAACTGATAGACACCGGAAATTTGCCGGTCAGCATTTTCCTTCGGATCCGTCGCCATGTCGAGAGCCACTTGGAGTGCCTTATTGCGCTCCTGCGAGAACTGGATCGAGCGCTGCTGCTGCAGCGTGTAAAGCGAAATTGCGATGCCCAGCATGGCGACAAAGGCTGTCACCGTCGACACGAAGACCGGGATGATGAGCGTTGCTGCTATCCCTAGTGGAGAATTCGCGTGGCGAAGTTGTCGTACCTCGAGAGCAAGTTTTTGAACCTCCAGCCGATCACGTGCCGCCATGTTGTTCGCAGTTCCGTTTCGTGGCTTTCAGGAACTACTGATCAAAAGCCTTAGCATGCCGAGGGTCCAGCTCGTCTCCGCGCTTTCCTCTCGCCTGAATAAGCAATGGCAGGGCGCCAGTTCCCAAGAGGCCGAGTAGTCCCGTGACGATCGGCGTCCAAGCTTCCATGGAAAATGGTTGCTTCACCCGAATCGAGCGCATAGCATTGACGACCGTAGCGCGATCGTAGATGATGCCCGCTGATGTCTCGCGAAATGCAACTCCGCGAATGTTTACAACTTGATCACCAGACGCCTGCGCACGGAGAATCCACGCGTATGTCATGGCGTCGCCTGGAACCTGTTGAGTTTCGTCCAGTACCGGTGAAACTTCGAAGTCAGGCGCGATAACTCGCATTTTTAGCAGTAGTCTGTCTTTCTTTCCCCACGGTTCAAACTGAGCAGCAAACGCACTCTTTGGCAATAGCGCTACTGTTACTGAGGTCGTTCCGTCGGAGCTGATTTCATCATCATTTTGAATCGACGTTCTGAGGCCGGCACTAGCGAGGCGGTCGACCCGCGGTAGCTCGCTGAACTGCTCGTACACCTGCAAGCGCGCGATCTGGCCTTCGCGCTGGGTTCGGTTCAAGTAGGCGACAAATAAGAGCCCGCTTATAGCGGCGCAGGCAAAAACAGCCACTCCATACCAACTCGACCTGCTCCTTATTTGAGCACGCGTTTCTGGGTTTATCCAATTGCGGACGGAAGTTGCGAGGATGACGAAGCCCGCGAAAAGGACTGCTACGGCCAACCCTAAGATAGTTGAGTCCATAAACCAACCTCACATTGGCGCTGCCGCCGTATATTTGACCGACCAGCCGGTCGGCACCACAGACGTGTAAGTATAGTCCGTATAGCCCATATTGGCTAGTCCTACAGACCGTCCGGGCGCCGCAGCAAGCGCCTAGGCCGTACCGGGAGTGAGCCACGTCCCCGCGAACTTCGTTGGCCGCTAGTCCGCTTAGTTTCGGGAGTCGCCGCTCGTGGGGAATGTAGGTCGCTTAGC
>DATASC010000039.1:0-38979 GCA_036269355.1 Candidatus Cybelea sp.
TTACATCGCCTATCGCGCGGCACTCTGGAACCTCGATCTGCAGCGAACGCGCGCGCACGCGACCCTCTTGCGCAAGCGGCTCGCCGGCATGCACGAAGCGCTCGCCTATCCACTCATCGGCGCGCTCGTCGGCATGCCGCAGCTCGTCGTGCTCGATCGGCCCGAGCCCGCCTACGCGGCGCAAATTTTTGCGGCGATCGGCCGCCGAGGAGTGCTCACAGTGCATGCGGATGCGGCGTCCGCTCGGGCCTTCTTGCCCGCAGGCGTAGGATTGCGAGCGACGCGCGCGTGAGAATGCGAACCCTCACCGGCGTCCTTAGCGCGCGCCTCTACGCGCAGCGGCGCATCGTCTTCTACTCCTGCGCGGCGGCCTTCGTTGCCGGCCTCTTCCAACCGTCGGGAGTCGCCGCACCGCTTTTTCTGCTCTCGCTGCTCGGCATCGCGATGGCGCTCGCGCAAAGCCCCGGACTTTACCAATACCTCGACCGATGCGAGCAGAGCGCGCCGCTCTTCGGACGCGAGCTCGCGCGCGCGAAGGCGCTGGTGCCGTGCGCCGCCGCGGCGCTCGCCGCACTCGCCTACGCGAGTGCCCAGGCGCTGCGCGACGCACCGGCGGTCCCGGCCACCCTGTTAATCGCGACCGCCGCCGTTGGGGCGGGAACGCTCACGGCGCTATCGGCAACGATCCGGCGCGGCGCACCACGCGTGCTCTACGTCGTGCTGGCGGCCGCAAGCAGCGGCGGGGCCTACGCGCTCGTCGCCGTGGGGCACTCGATACCCGGTGAGCTTGCGTTTTGCGCGGTGATCTCGTTCCTCGCGCTACGCCAGTACGGCGAGGCGCTAGCTCGTTACGATCCGATCTGAGCGGGCGTTGCCGTCGCGAGCTTTTCCAGCATCGCGCGGTTGAACTGGAGTAAGTCGTCGCTTCCGCGCGCCGAGACCCAGTTGGAGTCGCTGACCGTCGGCTGATCGCGATAGAGGCCGCCGGCGTTGCGAATGTCGTCGGCGATCGAATGCACGCCCGTCACCTGCCTCCCGCGCACGATCTGCGAGGAGATCAGGATTTGCGCGCCGTGCCCGATCGAGAACATCGGCTTCTTGACGGTATCGAATTCGCGCACGAATCGCTGTACCTCGCGCTCGGTGCGAATTCGGTCGGGCGACGCCCCGCCCGGGATCAGCAGCGCGTCGAAATCCTCGGCCGTACAATCGGCAACCAGCTCCTCGGCCCGCTGGCTCTGGCCGTCATCGAGTCCGCGCTTCCCGCGAATGCGCTGGCGCGAGCGGTCGTCGATGCCGACGATCGTGACGACCGCACCGGCCTCTTCGAGAGCCCGGCGGGGCTCCGCTAGCTCGATTTCCTCAAATCCGTCGCCTATAAGAGCGGCGACGCGCTTTCCGTCTACTCCCTGCATATCGGCCCCGTGATTCGCGCCGCCACCTATGGCACCTTGCCCCGCGCGACGGTCACGTGCGTTGCACGCTCGCCTGACACGATCTCCTTCACGGCATATCCGAGCGCCGGCAGGTCGAGATCGGCAAAGAGCGGCTCCCCTCCCCCGAGCAGCACCGGCGCGAGCGCCAGATGCATCTCGTCAACCGAGCCTGCGCGCAAGAAGGAACGTATCGTGGCGGCGCCGCCACCGATGCGCACGTCCGCGGCGCCTGCTGCTTCGCTAGCCAGTGCAAGCGCGGCTTCGATGCCGCCGCTTACGAAATAAAACGTCGTACCGCCCTTCATGACGACCGGCGCGCGTGGATGATGCGTGAGCACGAAGACCGGCAGGCGGTAGGGGGGCTCGTCGCCCCACCAGCCCCGCCAGGTGTCGTCGGCCCACGGCCCGCGAACCGGCCCAAACATATTGCGTCCGATAATCCACGCACCGACGTTCTCGATACCGCGGCGCGCGAACGCGTCCTCGATCCCGGTTTCGCCGCCGTCTTGACCGTGCATCGTGCGCCAGGTACGCGTCGCGAAGAACCAGTCGAAGAGCGTTGCGGCGCCGACGCCGAGCGGATGATCGAGATCTTGTCCCAGACCTGCGGCGTATCCATCGATCGAGACGCCTATTGCGGCCACGCGAACCTTACCCACGCGCCTACCCGAAGAGACCGCGAACGAGTCCGCCGTCGACGGATATCGTTTGTCCCGTTACGTAACGCGCAGGTTCGCTGCACAGAAACGCCACCATCGGCGCGTACTCCTCGGGCGTTGCGATTCGCCCGATCGGAACCTCACTCGCCGCGTCGCGGAGCTTCGCTTCGTCGTTTCCGTAAAGGCTGCGCAAACGATCCGTCTCGACTCGGCCCGTTGCGATACAGTTTACCGTCACTCCGTCGCGCGCCGTTTCGCCCGCAAGCGTTCGCAGCGCCGCGACGAGTCCCGTTCGAAAAGCATTTGAGAGCACGAGGGTGTCGATCGGCTGCTTCACCGAAGTCGACGTCAATGCGACGATGCGTCCCCAGTGCCGTGCGCGCATGTTCGGGACGAGGGCTTCGGTCAGAGACAGCATGCTGCGCATAACCAACCGGTACGCGGCGTCCCAGTCGGCCAGAGACGCGTCGCGGAACCGGCCTGCCTTTGGGCCGCCTCCGTTGAGAACCACAATATCTACGTCGCCGAACGCCTCGCGCACCCGTTCGAGCATCGCCGCGATCGAATCTGAGTCGGCCAAATCGACTGCAAAGGCGCGCGCATCGTCGGCCCCAATCCGTTTTGCCTCTTCGGCCACCGCTTCGCACCGATCGTAGCTCCGAGCAGCGACCGCCAGCTTGGCGCCCTCGGCCGCGAGCGCGAGCGCGACCGCTCTCCCGATGCCTGCGCTCCCTCCGGTGACGAGAGCGACCCGTCCGCGTATTCCAAAATCCATTGCAAGCGCCGGGTTTTGCAGCGGCAGGCGCAGACCTTGCGGGCAGCGGCCGCCTTTGCTATCCTATGCCGGTCGCCTGGACGGTGCTGCGCACTGTACCAGAGCGAGACCGTCCTGCTTAAGGAGTTCTCAACCGTGCCCCTCAGCAAAGAACAAAAGGCCGACATCGCCGGCAAGTACGGCCGCGGATCGAACGATACCGGGTCCGCCGAAGTGCAGGTCGCAATGCTTACCGCATCGATCAACCAGCTCACCGAGCACCTAAAGATTCACAAGAAGGACCATCACAGCCGCCGCGGCCTTCTGCTGCAGGTCGGCCAGCGGCGACGCTTGCTGAACTACCTTCACGCCAAAGATCTCGAGCGCTATCGCTCGCTGATCTCCGCGCTCGGTCTGCGCCGCTAACCGCTTCTGCGCGTCCCAGCCGACATCGCTTCGGCGATGGAGCGGAACTTCGTATACATCCTGGGCGAGTTCGCGCGAGCGTTACCGGATACAGAGCTCTACCTGGGGCGCGAGCTCGTTTGGACGTTGACGCCGGTTGCGATGCCGGTATTCAACAGCGTTGCGGCGGCCCGGCTCGATTCGCGAAACGTCGAGGCGGCGATCGCGGCGGCGCAAGAGCGCGCACGACGCAAAGGCGTGCCGTTGCTGTGGTGGGTCTTTCCCGGCAACGAACCGGCCGACTTATCGCGGCGGCTGCTCGCAAACGGATTCCGGCTCACGGAACGGTCGCCGGGGATGTCGCTCGATCTCGGCAACGCCGGCGAACTTGCTCGCCCAGGCGGCGCGATTTCGATCGCGCTCGTCGACGGCGCGACCGCGCCGCGCTGGTGCGAGGTCTTTAGCGACGGCTTCGGCCTCGCTCGAAAGTTTGGCGAAGCGTACCTTCCGTTTGCAATGGACGTTGCGGCGAAGCCCGACGGATCGCTGCGCAACTACGCGCTTTACTCTAGCGGCCAGATGGTTGCAACGGCCTCGCTGGCGCTGCACGCCGGCATCGCCGGAATCTATAACGTGGCCACCCTTCCGCATGCGCGCGGGAACGGCTTCGCTTCGGCGCTGACCGCACATGTCGCGTGCGAGGGGCGAGCGTCGGGAGCGACGGTCGCGGCGCTCCAGGCGTCGGAGATGGGTTTAGGCGTGTACCGGAGGCTCGGTTTTCGCGAACGCTACACGGTCGATATGCTTACATGGCCCGGGTAGGCTTTCTCTCGTAAGCCCGGCGTGCGGCTGCGACGATGGCGTCGACGCCCATTCCATAGTGCTCGATCAGCTCGACCGGATCGCCCGATTGTCCAAACGTATCCTCGACGCCGACGAACTCGATCGGCACGGGGCGGCGCTGCGCGAGGATCTCGGCAACCCGCGAGCCCATGCCGGCATGCTTTTGATGCTCTTCGACGGTAACGACCGTGCCGCAACTTTCGGCCGCGTCGACGATCGCCGCTTCGTCCATCGGCTTGA
This sequence comes from Candidatus Cybelea sp., assembly GCA_036269355.1. Taxonomy (GTDB): domain Bacteria; phylum Vulcanimicrobiota; class Vulcanimicrobiia; order Vulcanimicrobiales; family Vulcanimicrobiaceae; genus Cybelea. The sequence continues at coordinate 4,338 of DATASC010000039.1, forward strand.
TGGTGTGATTGTTCACGACGCGGCACTCGATGCCGTCGCGTGCGAGCTTGTCGGCGGCGAGCAGCGCGTTGTATACCAAGATTCCGCATGCGATGATGGCCACGTCACCGCCTTCGCGGAACGTCTGTGCCTTGCCGATCTGGAAGGGCGTCTCGTCGGTGGTGATCACCGCCGACTTCTCGCGCCCGAATCGTAAATAGGTGGGGCCCCATTTTTCCGAGAGCGCGAGCGTCGCTTTCTTCGTTTGAACCGAGTCGCACGGAACGACGACCATCATGTGCGGGATGACCCGCATGATTGCGATGTCTTCAATCGCTTGGTGCGTCGCACCGTCGGGACCCACGGAGACGCCCGCATGCGCGCCGGCGATCTTGACGTTCGTCTCGTTGAGCGCCATGATCGTCCGCACTTGCTCCCACGAGCGGCCGGGGTTAAACATCGCGTAGCTTGCGATCCAGGGAATCTTCCCGACCGCCGCAAGGCCGCCGGCCATCGCCACGAGCATCTGCTCGGAGACGCCGATCTCGACGTACTGGTCCGGATGCGCTTTCTTAAAGCCTTCGAAGCGCGTCGACTCCGAGAGATCGGCGCAGATGCCGAGCACGTTTCGGTCGCGCGCGCCGGCCTCGATCAACCCTTCGCCGAAACCGTTGCGCGTCGGGACTTGCTTGAGCTCGCCGTTGCGATAATCGACCAGATGCATCGCTGCGGCCGCGGCGCCGTCGACGTTCGTTCCGCTATGCATTGGCGGCGATTCCTTCACGCTCGGCCGCGAGCTCGCGCAGCGCCTGTTCGGCCTGCTGCGCGTTTGGCGGCTTGCCGTGCCACGTATAATCGCCTTCCATGTACGATACGCCCTTGCCCGGAACCGTGTGAGCGATGATCACCTGCGGCTTGCCGGCGCACTGCGTCGCGCGCTCGGCCGTTTCGACGAATGCGGCGAGATCGTTTCCGTCGCACTCCAGCACCTCCCAGTTGAAGGCGCGGTACTTATCGGCGAGCGGTTCGAGCGGCATAACGTCTTCGGTGCTTCCGTCGATCTGAATAAAGTTGCGATCGACGATAGCGGTAAGATTGTCGAGCGCGAACTTCGCGCCCGTCATAACGGCTTCCCAATGTAATCCGCATTGGTGCTCGGCGTCCGAAGTAACAACCCAAACGCGAAACTTTTTGCCGTCCATCTTCGCACCTAACGCCATGCCGACGCCCTGCGCGAGTCCTTCGCCAAGCGGGCCCGACGTCGTCTCGGTTCCCGGCAAACGCACGCGTTCCGGGTGGCCTTGGAGCCTCGTACCGAACTTGCGCAGCGTCAGCAGCTCATCCACCGGAAAGTATCCGAAGTTTGCCATCGCCGAGTAGCGCACGGGCGCGATGTGACCGCACGAGAGCAGGAGGCGGTCGCGATCCGGCCACTCGGGATCGGCGGGATCGTGGCGCATCAAGTGACCGTAGAGCGCGGTGAAAATGTCCGACATATCGAGCGGGCCTGCCGAGTGTCCTGATCCGGCGGCGAGCAACGAACGAATAATCCCTTGGCGCACGTCGTTGGCCTTGAGCTTGAGCTCCGTCAAGCCTGCGGAGGTGAGCGATGACATGGGAGGGGCGTTTAGGGCAGGTCGCTGCTCGGCCCTGCCGAATGCTGGCGAGGCAATCAAATAGAATAAAATAGTAAGAATTTAGGAGAAATTGTGCCCGAATCCGTAAGCTTAACGGTCGGCGGGCGCACGATGACCATCGAAACCGGCGAACTTGCGAAGCAAGCAAACGGCTCCGCGTTGGTTCGTTATGGCGATCAAAATGTCGTGCTCTGCGCCGTCACTGCCTCCGAGAAACCTCGCGAAGGCATCGACTTCTTTCCCCTCACCTGCGACTTCGAAGAGAAGATGTATGCCGCCGGAAAAATTCCGGGAGGCTACATCAAACGCGAAGGACGCCCGCCCGAGCACGCGGTCATCAGCTCGCGTCAAATCGACCGTCCAATTCGTCCGCTCTTTCCCGACGGTTTTCGCAACGACGTTCAGATCGTCGCCACCGTGCTCTCGGTCGACCCGGAGCTCGACGCCGACGTGCTCGGCGTCTGCGCCGCGGGCGCGGCGCTCGCGCTCAGCGACATCCCATTTGAGAAGACGGTTGCCGCAGTGCGCGTCGGTCGCGATGAAAGCGGCGCGTACGTCTGCAATCCGACGCTGCCGCAAAGCGCGAGCGGCGGAATGGACATCGTGATCGCCGGCACAGCCGATGCGGTCATGATGGTCGAGGGCGGCGGAAACGAAATCACCGAAGAGGATTTCATCGGCGCGGTCGAGTTCGCGCACGGCGAGATTCGTAAGATCGTCAAAGCGATCGAGCAACTGGCGAAAAAGTCCGGAAAATCCAAGCGCGAGTATCCGGTCAACAAGGTTGACGCGGATCTCGACCGTTGGGTACGCAAGACCTTCGCGAAAGACGTCGCCAAGGCCATGCGCACCGTCGACAAGCAGAAGCGCGAGATCGCGTTCGGCGCGCTTTCGGTAGACGAAGCGCTGGCGCGCTGCGGCAAGAAAGACGAGAACGTCAAGGCGTTACTCGAGGCGCCTGCAACGGCAAAAGAGTTCGGCAAGATCATCAAGGCGATGGAAGAGGACGAGCTCCGCACGATGGTCGTCGACGAGAAGATCCGGCCCGACGGCCGCAAACCGGACGAAGTCCGTCCGATCTGGTGCAAAGTGCATTACGTTCCGCGCGTGCACGGTTCGGGCGTCTTCACCCGCGGTCAGACGCAGGTCTTTACCGCTGCCACGCTGGGCTCGACCAGCGACGCACAGCGGCTCGACGGCATCGTCGCTCTCGAAGACAAGCGCTACATGCACTTCTACAACTTCCCGCCCTACTCGGTCGGCGAGACGCGGCCGATGCGTGGTCCCGGCCGTCGCGAGATCGGCCACGGTCATCTCGCCGAACGGGCCCTCGTGCCGGTTCTACCGCCGAAAGACGAGTTTCCGTATACGCTGCGGCTGATGAGCGAAGTGCTGGAATCGAACGGATCCTCATCGATGGCTTCGGTCTGCGGTTCGACGCTCGCGCTCATGGACGCCGGCGTTCCGATTCGCGAACACGTCGCCGGCGTGGCGATGGGACTGATTCTCAAGGGCAGCAAGTACGCGATTCTCACCGACATCCAGGGACTCGAAGACGCGCTCGGCGAGATGGACTTTAAAGTCGCGGGCACCAAAAAAGGCATCACCGCGATACAAATGGACATCAAGGTGCAGGGCGTCACGATCCAGATCATGCGCGAGGCCATGAAGCAAGCGCTCAAATCGCGTCACGCAATCATCGACAAGCTCGTCGAGACCATCGCCCAACCGCGCGAGCAGCTCTCGGAGTTCGCTCCGCGAATGATCGTCATCAAGATCGATCCAGCGAAGATCAAGGACGTCATCGGGCCTGGCGGTAAGGTGATCAACAAAATCATCGCGGAAACGGGCGTCGAGAAGATCGACATCGAGGATGACGGCAGCGTCTTCATCACGTCGCTCGACGGCGCATCCGGCGACAAGGCCAGAGAAATCGTCGAGAATATCACCAAAGAGGTGGTCGTCGGCGAGACCTATCGCGGCACCGTGACGCGCATCATCGCCATCGGCGCGTTCGTGCAGATTCTCCCCGGGAAGGAAGGGCTCGTGCATATAAGCCAGCTCGCACCGACGCGCGTGGAGAAGGTCGAAGACGTCGTCAAGCTCGGCGACGAAGTCATGGTCAAGGTCATGGAGATCGACGGCCAAGGGCGCATCAATCTCTCGCGAAAGGCGCTCTTGGGCGGCGGCGTTTCGGGCAACGGCGATTACGGCCGCGGTCCGCGCGCCCCCCGCGAATCGCGCGATCCGGCTCCCGCTCCGCGCGATCCGGCTCCCGCTCCGAGCGGGCCGGGTGCGCCGCCGACGCGACGGCGACGCCGTCCCCAAGGCCGGCGGGACGAGGAGTAGTTACGCGCTAACGCGCGGAGAACCGAACGCCGGCATCGACGAACGTCCGGTGCATCCGGTCCTCCGCGCCCGCGTACCATCGCAACCGGTCGCCGATCGGACCCGATATCGCGCCGTCGAAGTGGTAGAACGGAAGCTCGTCCAGCAAATCGCGGCGATAGAGCACGTCGGCGCGGATCGCACCGCCCGTATCGTAGGTTAACCAGATCGCATTTACCGTCGGAGCGGGAGTCGGCGGAAACAGCCCTCCATAAATCGGCGCGGTGTCGGTTACGTGCATCGTCCACGTACGCAGCGAGATCGCCGGAGCGACTTGCCAAATCGCGGAGAGTCCCATCGATGAAACTCTGCCGCCCGCGCTTCCGCTAACGTTTTCAGTCGCTCCTTCGAACTCGACGCGCACGCGCGCGCCATCCGTATAGCTGAGAATCGCCGCCTGAAGCGCGTTGCGCGTCAGCTCGACGGGCATGGGTTGCGCTTCCGCGTAAAGATATTGCTCGGCGAACGTCGGCAGCGTAAACGAGCCGCTGGCCTGGAGGTTCAGGCTCCACTTGCCGTTCGGAAAGAGCTTTGCGTCGAGCGAGGGAACCGCGAGCGACGTTCGCGCCGGCTGAGAGACTCCATACGTGCCTCCCGCATAGTCGAACCAAAACGCGCCGACGCCGGCCGTTACCGAAAAGTCGTTTCCGCTCGCGGCCACACCGGCATCGGCACGCGTTTGGTCGAGCGTCGCACCGACGCGCTCGAGTCCGAGGGACTGCGCGTCGTAAAAGCCGCTCGACGAGCGAACTCCCGCGTCGGCAAACGCGACAATGGGACCGTTGGTGTGAACGCTAGCGTCGAAGCCGGTGTCGGACCACGCCGTCGAAGTCGGCCACTGCAACGTCGTCGAAACGTAGTTCCCGCGATCCATTACCGTCGACAGGCTGAGGTTGAGCGCGCGCGGATCGTTAAAGGCCGCATCGGCGAACGAATAACTTCCCGCGAACGAAGACGTGGCGCTCCCGTAATCGCGGTCCTGCTCGCTGCCGCCGGCGATGCTGAACGATTGTTCGGCCTCCAACGGAAAGTTCGCGGTAAGATCGCCCCGTTGTCGTGACTCTTCGTCGTTGCTGAACGTGCCGAATGCGAGCGCCGAATTATCCGACCCCACTTCCGCTCGAGCGATCGCCTCGTTACCGATCGTCGCAGCTTCCGCACTCGAGCCCGCAACGAAGGGCTCCAACGTCGCGATCCCGCCCGCCGCCTGATTCCCGTAGGCGTACGCATTCGTCGCATCGCGCAGCGTGGCGCTCTGCTCGTAGTACGCGGGAACGAACGTGTAGGGCGATTGCCCGGAGACAACGTCGTAGTTCGGAGCGCCATTGTCGACGAGCAGCGAGCCGCTCGAAGAGAGGCCGCGGTCGCTCAGAATCGAGCCGGGATAGGCCGCGGTCGACTGAGACAGGAGCGTGAATGGACGCAGCGCGACCGACGATTCGACGTGGGCATATGGCAGGTTCGATAGGTCGCTCGGCGAGGGCGCCTCGCTCGCTAGGGCATCGTATCGCCGGACGATTACGATCACCGGCTCGCCCGGACTGACGGCGACCTGCGATTCGCGGCAGTAGCGGCAGCTGACCTCGATCGAGACGATACCGGTGCCGTGGAGCGCGAAGGTGCCGCTCGAATCGGTCGTTGCCGCCGGACCGGACCCGTCCGGCGTCCTCGCCACGACGCGGGCTCCGGCCACCGCCGCCCCGTGCTGGTCCCGGACGGAGCCTACGACGAGCGGGGTCTGGCCAAGCGCGGGGCGCCCCGCGAGCACGACCGCCAAAAGTACCCCGGCCCCAACCCCTCCCTTCACGGATTCTTTAGACTTTCGGCTATGATGGAAGAACGTGTCAAGAACCCATCTCAAGCGCCTGCTCGCGATTGGTCTTCTCGCCGGGGCGATTCTCTGCGGCCGGTTTGCCGTAGCGAGCGCCGCCTCGCTCGAAGATTTACTCGCAAGCGGCCTCACCCCGTCGGCCGCGCCGGCACTCCTCGGACCGATCACCGCCGCCGGGCGTGTCGGATGGGAGTGCAAACCCGAGCGCGCAGCCGCGGCCGGCTCTTGGCAGAACGCCGAATTGCCTTCCGACGGCACGCAGTGAACGATGCGGGTTCTGCTGCTCGCCGCCCTTCTTATCCAAGTCGAGGCGGCGCCCGGATTGGCGCAGACGTACTCGACGCAGAGTCCCGCACCTCGAACGACCTCGGTCCCGCAGTTGCGGGCGCTGGCGGTTCGCCGCGAGACCGAAGAACGATTTACGCTCGGTATCGAAGCGGAAGCGCGCGGCGACTGGACCGGCGCGAGCCTTGAGTTCGAACGCATCGTCGCGCTGCACCCGGCGGAGCCCCAGGGCTCGACCGCCCGCTACGACCTCGCGATCGCGTACGCGAACCTAAAGCGCTACGACGACGCGGCGCGCGAGCTGCGCAGCGCGCTCGCGCTCGATCCGGGCTTCCTCGCCGCCATGGCTAATCTCGTCTCGGTCGATATCGCACGCGGCGATCTTACCGAAGCGCGCCTAATGGCAAATCGCTACGTCGCGCTTGCTCCGGACTCGGCGCGAGCGCTCTACGCGAGGGGAATCGTCGCGCTCCAAGGCGGCGACGCCGCGACCGCCCGCGAGGATTTCGGCAAGCTCTTGCACGCGAATCCGTCGTATGCGGTCGCGCACTATGATCTCGCGCTGGCAGAAGAACGCTTGGAACGCTATCCAGCGGCGGAAAGCGAACTGCGGATTGCGCTCTCGCTGGCGCCCGGGTACGCGCGCGCGCGTTTTGCGCTCGGCGTGGTCCTCTTACGAGAGGGAGACCATGCGGCCGCCCGCAATGAATTCGCTCGCGCCACGACCGACGCTGCGGGCGATCCGGCCTTGCAGAATATCGCGGCAGCGATGCGCGACTCGATCAAGCCCCCGTAGTGCTTTAGACTTTTTTCATCAACAGTCGCTAGCCTAAGGCACATTCCTACATTCTCTGGAGGTTGTATGTCTAAGAAACTTGCGGCCGCAGCGGTCGCACTCGCGGCCGCCGCTCTCGCGGCGTGCGCGGGACAAAACGGCAGTACCGGCGCGAACGGCGCTTCGGCCCTGCCCGGGACGCCCCAATTGCAGATCACCTATACTCTTCCCGACGGGAAGACGGGCAGCGTCATGGAGGAACTTCCGGGCGAGGGCCTCGGAACGGTTAACGATTCACACTGGCAAGCGACACTCGGCGGATTTACGCAGCAGCAGTTTTCACAGGCACTGGGATTTCCGCCAAAGACGAAGTTGACCATTAAGAACATTTCGAAGAGCATCCATCACACGTTCAACGTCGTCGCAAAAATAAAAGGCGCGCCGGCGAAGTTCCCGACGAGTCCCTCTCTTCCGACAACTCCGTCGGGGGGAACGCTCATGAAAGGCTACGCGAGCGGCTCGATTAATCCGGGGTCCTCGGTTACCGTCGTTGCTCGAAGGGCCGGCATCTATCTCTTCGGCTGCGCGTTCCACTACCACTCGGGAATGCAAGACGTCATCGTCATCGCGCCCGGCGCGACGCCCGGACCTCAGGCGACCGCACCGGCTCGATGAACCTTCGCAGCCCGGGATTTTGGCTCGGCGCGCTTGCAGTTGCGGCCGTTACGGCCTGCACGAACGGCGGCGGATTGGGCAGTATCGGCGGCGGAGGCGGAGGTTCGCCTTCGCCGCTGCCCTCCGCCTCAGCAATCGGCCTGGCAATACCCACCGGAAAGATCGGCGTCGAAAACGATCCCGTCTGGGGTACGGTCGCAGGATTCACGCAAGAGAAGACCACGCAAGTGCTCGCGTTCGCACCCGGCGCTAAGCTTACGATCGTGAACCTTTCAAAAGTAGACGATCACACGCTCAATGTGATCTCAAAGACGAACGGACCGCCGGTTCAGTGGCCCGTAAGCCCGAGCCTGGGGTTCTCACCAACCGGGAACGGGATCCTCGGACTCGGCTATGCGAGCGGACTTCTCAATCCCGGAGCATCCGTGACGGTCACGCTCTCGAAACCGGGAATTTATTTACTCGGATGCGCGGTCCACTACGTTTCAAATGCCATGCGCGACATCATCGAGGTTTCCGCGAGCGCGACGCCCGGACCGACCGCGTCGCCCGGCCCCGGCGGCTACGCCAAGCGGCGCGCGCCGGCAAAAGCAGCGGCTCGCGCGACGCAACCGAATCTCATCGATCAACGCGGGCATAAGTTTACACTCCACGCGCTTCGCGGCGAACCTCTGGTCATTACATTTGTATCGGCGCATTGCACCGATGCCTGTCCGCTGATCAACGGTCAGTTCGCCGATGCGGTGAGCAGGATCGAACGCGCGCATCTGAAGGGGCGCCTACTAACGATCACGCTCGACCCCGAACACGATTCGCCGCGCACGATGCACGAACTCGCCGCGCGTTTCGACGCCGATCCGCGCTACTGGCTGATTGCGAGCGGATCGATTCCCAACGTCCACGCCGTCATGCACGAATTCGGCGTTCTCTCCGTCGAGGGGAAACACGGTTATCGCGACGAGCACACGACGTTCGTCTACGTCATGAATCGTAACGGCGACCTGGCGCAAACGATGCTCGCATCGAGCGCGCTCAGCGACTCGATCGTCGACGCGCTGCGCGATCCCAACCTGGTGGCACAACGATGACTCGCCGTTTCGCTGTCGCAAGTTCGTTTCTTCTCGCGGCGTGCACGGCCGGCGGGGTTCCCTCGTCATCGGGCGGAGGAGGAGGCGTCACCATCAACGTCAGCCTCACCCAGTACGCACAAACGCAAACGCCGTACGGCACGAGCCTCGGCTACTCACCTGCGGTAACGACGGTCTCGGTCGGCACGCAGATTCACTTCGTTAACGTCGACAGCTTCGCGCACACCGCGACCGCGATTCCCGGCGCAACGACCTTCCCCGGCACGTCGCCGTTCAAAGCCGGCGCGTTGCAGCAGTCGGGATCGTCGCTCTCCGGCGGATTCTCAAGCGGCGCGTTGCAGCCGAACGGGTCGTCGCAGAACATTACCGCCGATCGCCCGGGTACGTATCTCTTCGGCTGCTTCTTCCACTACGGCGCCGGTATGCGAGCGGCGATCGTTGCGCAGTAAACTCTGGGTCGCGGGTCTCGCGCTGCTTTTCGTTGCACTGACAAATTCACCAGCGCAAGCTATTCCGATCTTCGCGCAGCGGTATCATTTCAAATGCGGCCAATGCCACAGCGTTCTACCCGAGCTCAACGCGTTCGGAAACTATTTCCGGTCCCACGGCTATCGCTTGCCCCTCCCCGAACACGGCACGACAATTTTTGCACTGCGTTATCAGCTCGAGTACGACAAACAGCCGGCGCCCGACAGCCCGCGCTACTCGCAGGGCGGCATCTTGCTCGGCAGCGGCAACATCGGTCCGATCACGGCGTACCTGCACTATAATTTTGGCTCCGGCGGCGGACCCGCCGCGACGTACTTGCTCTTCGCCGCCGGCTACAACGAGCATACTCAGACGCTCTTTCGCGGAGGCCTCTTCGAGCTTCCGCTCGCGCAATCTCCGGGTCAGCGGCTCGACGACTTGCAGCAGTACGGTTACTACGGCGCGCACGTTGCCCTCAACAACCTTCCGCTCTCGTCGCCGCGCTGGGGCGTCATGGCCGAACGGACCTTTGGAAACTTTAGGATCGACGGAGTGGTCGACTTGGGTTTCTACGCCGGTTCGGCATACGGCGGAAAGCCCGTGGCGACCGGCGAGTCGACTTGGATGAAGAGTCCGGAGATGAGCCTGTGGCTGCGCGATATGCTCTACCAAAAGAACAAAGCCGAAGTCGATCTCGGGGCCACGGCCCTCGGCGGAACGCTCGGCGTTCTCGAGAACGGGCGCCTTCCGTTCGCGGACCTCTACGAGCGGTACGGCCTTCTGGCTCACGCCGGGTACGGGAACCTCGACCTTCAGGCCGAGCAGTGGTACGGCGTCGACCACGACGCCGACGGCTTCCTGACCGACCAGCACTCGTCGGGCGGCTACGTGCGGTTGAAATACTATCCGATCCCGCACGCGTACTTCGGCCTGCGCTACGATGCCTACGCCAACCCGTTCATAACCCGCGACTTCGTCTATTACGGGGCGGTCCAGATCGCGCCGTTCCGCATACTGGCTCAAGAGGTGCAGCCACCGGCCCAGCATCCGTATTTTAGCGCCGCGTTGACAGTAGCTATCCCGGGGCCGTTGAAGAACTAGCCCGTAGCCTATGAGAGTTCTAGTCGTGGAGGACAACGCTCCGGTAGCGGAATCGATCCGGACGATGCTCGAAGCACGTAAGTATGCGGCGAACGTCGTTACGGACGGCGCCTCGGGACTCGACCATCTCCTGCGGCGTTGTTACGACGCCGCCGTGATCGACGTCGGCCTGCCGGGCATGGACGGATTCTCGCTCGCTCGCAATGCTCGTGCCGAGGGCGTGCAGACTCCGATCCTCATGTTAACGGCTCGGGACGCCGTCGAAGATCGCGTCGCCGGCCTCGAGTGCGGCGCCGACGACTATCTCGTAAAACCGTTCGTCGAGGAAGAGCTCGTCGCACGTGTCGGAGCGATCCTGCGCCGCGGCGACCGGCCGATGCTCGGCGTCGTTGAAGCCGGAGGTCTGCGCATCGACCTCGGCGCGCGTAGCGTCGTGTACGGCGGAAAGCCGGTGGTGCTCGGGGCGACTGAGTTCAGACTACTGGAGTTCCTCGCGCGCAATGCCGGAATCGCGCTCTCACGCACGCAGATCGTCGAGCGCATCTGGGATTACGATTTCGAGGGTTCGAGCAATATCGTCGACGTCTACGTCAGCCAGCTTCGACGAAAGCTCAAGATGCTGGGAGCGAGCGGTGTCATCGAAACGGTATGGGGTATCGGATACCGCTTAAAGACCTGTTGATTCTCCGCGTCTCGGCACTCTATCTCGCCATCTTCGTCTGCGTGCTCCTCGCCTTTAATGCGGGAGCGTATGCGTTTATGGCGCGCGAGTACGCGTCGATGCTCGCTCCCGCGCTCGGGACGCCCGAAGGCTCGCAGGCGCTCGCCTCCGCAATGCGCCGCGTCGCCGTCACGCTCGCCGCGCTGGATCTTCCGATCGTCGCGATCGTCGCCGTCGCTTCCTACCTGCTGGCGCGCGCGACCATCGCGCCGCTCGCAGCCGCGCGCGAGCGCGAGCGCGTCTTTGCCGCCGATGCGGCGCACGAGCTGCGCTCGCCGCTGGCCGCGATTGCCGCAATCGCACAGGCCGCTCGCGCGCGTCCGCCGGAGGAGGCGCGAAGCGCCTTCGAAGCGATCGCGCGCAGTGCGTTCGAAGCCTCGGCCGTCGTCTCCGATCTACTTACCCTGGCGCGCGATCCCGCGCGGCGCGCGCTGCAGTGCGAACCGGTCGATCTCGGCGCCGTCGTCGCCGACTCGTCCAGCGAGACGCAACCCATCGCTACGGCGCGAGGAATACGCCTGGAAAGCGCGCCGTCGAGCGCGATCGTCGACGGTGACGAGCGGCGGCTTCGCGAGCTTGCGCGCAACCTGCTCGACAATGCGATCCGTCACGCGCAAGCCAGCGTCGCAATTGCCTCGCGCCGCAACGGCGGCGTCTGCGAAATCGTCGTCGACGACGACGGCGAAGGCGTTCCCGTGGAGGAGCGCGAGCGCATCTTCGAGCGTTTCTACCGGCGAGGCCAGGACGGCGCCGGTACGGGCCTGGGCCTCGCGATCGTGAGCTGGATCGCGCGCGCACACGATGGCACGGTCTCCGCGAGCGAGGGCCCGTTGGGGGGCGCGCGCTTCGTCGCCGCAATTCCCGCCCACAAAGAATAATCGCGCCCCGGCGCGTAAGTCAGGACGCCATGCCCTTCGCCTCTTTGGGTGATTTCGTCGCCGCGCTGCGACGCGCCGGCGAGCTTCATACCGTCGGCGCGAGCGTCGATCCGCGGCAGGAAATCAGCGCGATCACCGATCGGGTCGTCAAAGGCGGCGGCCCGGCGCTGCTCTTCACGAACGTGAAGGGTTCGAGTTTTCCGGTACTGACGAATCAGTTCGGAACGCACCGCCGCATGGCCACGGCGCTCGACGCGGAGAGCCTCGACGAAGTCGGCGATCGGGTCCGCAAACTCATCGACGTCGCCCCTCCGGGGGGCTCTTTCGTCGGAAAACTGCGAGGAGCGCTGCGCCTCGCGCCACTCGCCAACGCGATTCCGAAGATCGTGCGCGAAGGCAGCGCTCAGGAGATCGTGATGGCGCCGGCCGATCTCACGAAGCTTCCGGTGCTGACGACCTGGCCGCTCGACGCCGGACCGTTCATTACACTCCCGCTCGTAATTACCAAAGACCCCAACACGCGCCGGCTCAACGCCGGCATGTACCGCATGCAAGTCTTCAATGCGAGCGAGACCGGGATGCATTGGCAGCGGCACAAGCACGGCCGCGCACACGCGCAAGCCGCAGGCGCGCGCATACCGGTCGCGGTAGCTATCGGCACCGAGCCCGCGCTCACGTATGCAGCAACGGCGCCGCTGCCGCCGATCCTTGACGAGTTTGCCTTCGCCGGTCTGCTTCGCGGAAAACCGGTCGAGCTCGTGCGCGCGAAAAGCGTCGATCTCGTCGTTCCCGCGCACGCGGAGTTCGTGCTCGAAGGCTACGTCGACAACGAGGATCTTCGCGTTGAAGGTCCCTTCGGGGACCATACCGGCGTCTACAGTCCGGCCGACCGCTATCCCACGTTTCACGTCACGTGCGTAACGCATCGCCGAAATCCCATCTATGCTGCGACCGTCGTCGGCAAACCGCCGATGGAGGACGCATGGCTCGGCAAGGCCACCGAGCGGATCTTTCTGCCGATTTTGCAGGCGATGCTCCCCGAGGTCGTCGACATGAATCTTCCCGTTGAAGGCGGCTTCCATAATCTCGCCATCGTCTCGATTCGAAAATCCTATCCGGGCCAAGCGAAAAAGGTGATCAACGCGCTGTGGGGTCTGGGCCATATGATGATGCTCACGCGCGTTCTGGTCGTCGTCGATGACGACGTCGACGTGCAGAATCCGCGCGCCGTAGCGTGGTTCGTTCTCAACAATCTCGCGCCCGAGCGAGACGTGGTCACGATGCCGGGGCCGGTCGACGACCTGGATCACGGCTCGTACAGTGTCGCATATGGAACGAAAATCGGCATCGACGCGACTCGCAAGGACGCGTCGGAGGGATACGCGCGCGAGTGGCCGCCCGAGATGATCGCGGACGACGCCACGCGCCGCTTGGTGAGCGAACGCTGGAGCGCGTACGGACTCGACGCGGCGATGAAGTCGCTGCAGCCCGACGATTGGTCGGGTCAGGGCTCGCAGGCGTACGACCGGCTCGTATGCCCGCGCGGCGAGCCCGATCGGTGAAGGGCATCGCCATCTTCCTGCGTGAGATTCGCGTAGAGCACACGCTTTTCGCGCTTCCGTTCGCATACGTCGGCGCGATCCTCGCCGCGCGCGGAATTCCGTCGCTCGCAGCACTGATTTGGATCACCCTCGCCGTTCTCGGCGCCCGCACCGCGGCGATGGCGGCGAATCGTTTTCTCGACCGGGAGATCGACGCTCGCAACCCGCGCACGGCGCGGCGCGCGCTGGCGACCGGAACGCTGGCGCCCTCCACCATGCTTTGGGCGAGCGCCGCCGGTCTCGTGCTGCTGCTCGTCTCCGCCTGGATGCTCAACCCGCTCTGCGTCAAGCTCATGCCGATTGCGGCGCTCCTGGTCGTGATCTATCCGCTGTGCAAACGTTTCACGTGGGCGACGCACTTCGTTCTCGGCGCCGTCGACGGTCTCGCACCCCTCGGCGCGTACGTCGGCGTCGCGGGCACGATCACGCTCCCAGCCGTCTTACTCTTTGCGGCGGTGACGATTTGGGTGGCGGGATTCGACATCATTTACGCGCTCATGGATCTCGGCGTCGACCGGGTGCAAGGAATTTACTCGCTGCCGGCGCGCTTCGGAGAAGCGAGCGGGCGCATTCTGCCAATCGCGCTTCACGGCGCGATGCTCTTGCTCTTAGGGGCGGCGGGGATGCTCGCGGGAGCAGGCCGGCCGTACTTTCTCGGCGTGCTCTCAGTCGCAGTTCTCATCATCTATGAAGAGTATCTCTTCCGAAGCGGGGCAAATCTCTTCGTAATCAACGAGCGGATCTTTATCTCGAACATGACGTTTTCGGTCTTCTTTCTGATCACAACCGTCGGCGGATACGTGTGAGGCGCCGCAGCTTCATTGCGGCCGCCGCAGCCGCTGCCGCGAGCGGGGCCGCGGCGCCGGCTCGCGCGCAGATCGCCCCCGGGCCCCCGGTCCAGACGCAGCACTACTTGCCGCAGATCAACATCGCGGTCAACGTTACGCTCTCGGGCCCGATGCAAAAGTACGGCGAAGAAGTCGTTAAGGGCGTGCAGGCCGCGATCGACGAGCAGAACCGCTTCAACACGCTGCTGTCAAACGCGTGGGGCATCCGCCCGTACGACGATCGCAACGATCCCGGCGTCGCATCCTCGAACGCCAGCGTCGCAGCGGCCGACTTCAACTGCATCGGCGTCGTCGGCAATCTCACCGCGCCGATGACGCTCGCCGCGCTCTCTCGCTATGCGAACGTCGGGTTCGCGGTAATCTGCCCGACCGTCACCGCCGACTCGGTAACGAAGCGGGGCTATCACAACATCTACCGACTCCCCACCCGCGACAGCACTGCGGGGCGGCTCTTCGCAACCGTCGCGCTCGAGGGCAAGCGCGGCGTTAGCGCGATTGCCGTCGCCTTCGACGGCGATTACGGATACGAGGTAGCCGGCGGCTTCGTCACGCAGGCACAGAACGACCACCACTCAGCGCAAGTCTTGCTCTTTCCGCTTGAAAAGACCGACCCCGTGCAGGCCGCGCGGACGGTTCTCGACCGTTCGCCGGGGTACGTCTTCCTCGCAGGCAAGACCGCTGAGCTCGGGCCGGTCGCCGACGCGATGCGCACGCTTGGCTATAGCGGCGAGTTCGGTGCGGCCGACGGATTCTATAACTCCGAGACGATTTCGAACTACGCGAAGCTACTCAAGGGCGCCTACGTCGCGTCACCGATGCCGCCGATCGATCGAGTTCCCACCGCAGTTCAGCTCGTTACCGATTTCGAGCGTGAGGTCAGCCAAATCACCACGCAATCCGCCTACGGCTACGCCGCCGGACAGCTAATCATCGCGGCTTCTCTGCGTGGAAACGCGACCACGCGTCAGTCGCTGCTGCGCACGCTCCAAACGGGCGGCACCTTCACGACGCTCGTCGGCCAGTTCGCCTTCAATATCACCGGCGATCCGCTCATCCCGAACATCTATCTTTACACGGTCGACGCCGACGGCTTCAAATTCGCCCGCCCAGCAGTACGCACGGGCTTCGTTTACTAAGCTCTAGTAACGCTAACGCGATGTAAGGCGCCCGACATATCGCTTGGGCGGACGCTCGCTCCTCGCATCCCGCTCGTCGCATCGCTTGCTTCGTGCGCCGCTCCCGCCCTCCATGGCTCCGCGGCGCATTCAGACACCGCCTACGCGACACGTCGGGCGCCTTACATCGCTAACGAACGTATTCGTCTTCGGGGATGACGCGAAGCTTGTGAGGTGGGCGGACTTTTTCTTTGGGGCGGTCGTCCTGGTCTTCGATCGCCAGCATGAAACGTAGGCGCCACGCGCCAAGCGTGAGGGTGAAGTTCGTTCCAATGATTTCCACGATCAGGCCTCCACGCGCTGCCACTTGAAAACGGCGAGCGCTCCATAGACGAGAAAGAAGAGCACTTCTACTAAAAGACGCTGTCCGAAGTTAGAGCCGGCGTAATCGAACGTGCCATCGCTGTTCGGTGAAGCAAACGACACGTAGGTGAGCGGGTCGACTCGTGAGATCACCCAGGCGATGTCGTGAACGAAGAGCGCCACCACGTTGGTCGGATGGACAAGCGTGAGGACGCCGACGAGGATCGCAATCGGCCACGCGAACCCCAGCACCGCGCCATAACCGCGGTTGAGCCACGTCGTCGCCGCGCAGAGCATTGCGTACCAGGCAAGCGGCATGGCGACGCCCATCGCGATGGCGCGCATGTTGATTCCGCTGAAATCGAGCCGCGCCGATTCGAAGAGCAGTTGACAGAGATAGAACGCGACGATCGTCAAAATCGATGCGGCGACGATGCCGGCGACATCGGCTACGATGACTTCGAGTGCGAAGCGTATCCGCGAAATCGGCCGGGTTAGCGCGACTTCGAGGTGGCCGTCGATCTCGCGTGCCAGCGGGGCGGCCAGGATGGTGGCGACGATCAGCGCTACCACGTCGGCGATCGCCATGTAGTAGATCATGGGGACCGCGCCGTTGGTGTCAATCACGGTCACGGTCGTGTCGCCATGGTTCGTCTCGATGACGTGGATGCTTCCGACGTTGATCTTCGAGTGGTCCGAGTGCGCGCGGCGCGACGGTTCCGTAACGACGATGTGCTTTCCGGCATAACCGTGGTCGTCGATGACCACGTGCGTTTGATCGGAGGGATCGTCGAGTATCGTGCGCTTCGTGCCGTCGGGAAGAACGGTGTGCGACACCTGAGTTCCAGGGTCCATGGTAACGTGCTGCACCCAAGCGTCGGGCGACATATAACGCGATACGGAGACTCTTAGAACCACGGCCAGTATTACCAGGAGCACCAGTATGACCGCGACGATCTTTAGCAAGTTCCGTACGCGCAGCCATTCAACGTAGTTCATGACGAGCTTTCTGTTGCAACGACGTCGGCGGTCGCCGTTCCGGGCGAGACCGCGTATAAGAAGATGTCTTCGAGGTTAAGGTCGAGCACGCGCACGCCCACCGCGCCGGCCGCAGTAAGACGCGACGCAATCGCGTCGGCGCCGCTGGTGACCAGCAGCCGGACGATCCGTTCGGTACGGTCGGCGCGAGCCACGTGCGGGTCGTTGGCGATCCCATCGAGCGTGAAGCGCACGTCGGGGAAAATGCCTTCGACGATCTTTCGATCGGCCTTCAAATCGTCGACGAGTCCCTGAAGGACGACCCGCCCGCGGTCCATCACGGCGATGTGCTCCGCCGCACGCTCCACTTGGCCGATTTGATGGGATGAGAACACCACCGAGTTTCCCTTGGCCGCTTCGTTGATCATCAGGCTGAGCACGTGACGCTGATTGATGGGATCGAGACCGCCGGTCGGCTCGTCGAGCACCAGAATCTCGGCATTGCGAGCGAAAGCGTTCGCAACCATCACCGCGGTCTTCATTCCCTTGGAGAGCGTACGCGCGCGCTTCCGGCGATCGATGTTGAAGGTCGCCAAGAGTTCGAAGGCACGCGGAGCCTGAAAATTCTTAAACGCGCGGCGATTCATCTCGACGTGCTCCTCAACCGTCATCCAGTCGTAGAGGACGCTGCGCTCGGGAACGTACGCAATCCGCTCGAAGGTCGCGGGTTCCAGCCGCTTTCCATCGTAGAGGATCTCGCCGCTCGTCGTGCGTGCCATGTCGAGCATGCATTTGAACGTCGTGGTCTTGCCCGCACCGTTTGGGCCGAGCAAGCCGAAGACGCTCGCACCGGGAATCTCCAGCGAGAGGCCGTCGACGGCCGCGGCCTTCCCGTAAACTTTACGCAGATTCGTAATCGTGATACTCATGCTCACTCATTTCTCAAGGTCGTCGTACCAGCGTCCCAGCGCGGTTTCGAAGAGCTCGCGCACCTCGGCGCGCGAGAGTCCGACCGATTTCGCTTCGCGCAGCGCGACGTCGAGTGCGTCACCGCCGATCTCCGCAGCGACCTTCGGCGATTCGGTAGCGCCGTCGGCGCGTACGAACGATCCTCGGCCGGGGGCGGTCGCAATCACCTCGTCGCGCTCTAGGTCGCGGTATGCGCGAGCGACGGTGTTCGGATTGACGGTGAGGTCGACGGCGAGCTGCTTTACGGTTGGGAGCTGCTCGCCAGCCTGCAAGACTCCAAGCGCGATCGATCGTTTGATCTGCTCGATGATCTGCAGGTAGATCGGCACGCCGCTGCGTGGATCAACCGTTAGAACAGCCGGCATCGTACGAGACCCTATCGCCTATGCGGACGAGCCTAGAACTTCGGGCCCCAGCCAGGGAAGAGCTCCGCCCCGCGGCGATCGGGAACTCGCACCGGCGTGCGCGTCTCGCGAATTGAATCTTGGGGAGCAACCGAGGTGTGAATCATCTTTAAGGTCCTTTCAAGCGTCTAGTACCATCAAGCTGTCGTACTAGTACACTAGTACAATAGCTCATTGGTACGGGCCCGTCAAGCCCTCGGATTTAGCCGTTTATCGCGGCGCGTTTCAAGGCTGCAAAGCGCGGATCGGCCGCGATCTCGGCCGCGGAGTAGCTGCTCATGCCCCGGGCGCGCCGCAACCACGCGAGGGCAGCCCCGTGCTCGCCGACCGCGTCGTAGGCGACGGCGAGCGTCAGCGGCTGGACCGCACTCGGATTGGCTTGGGCTACGGCCAGCTCGGCCCTCGCCTTCGAGATCCGGTTGCTGCGCGCGTCGAGCGCGCTGAGCAGCGCTGCGGATTCGGCTCGGCAGTCGGGACAGACTTGGGCGAGGCGGCGGAAGCTCTCCGAAGCCGCGCCTCGATTCCCGAGCGCCTCATAAGCGAGGCCCAACGTCTCGTAGGCATCCGCGCGTCGCGGCGAAAGGTCGATCGTCTCGCGTGAGAACGCGACCGCGTCGCGATAGTGACCCTCGTAATAGGCGGTAGTCCCCAACCAGGCGACGGTCGCTACCGAGAGCGGATCGAGCTGTGCCGCTTTCGAGAGTTCCGCGTACGCTTCGGCGACCCGTCCCTCGCGCAATAGAGCCGTGCCATACCATTCATGTGCGGTCCCGTTCGAGGGGTCGAGCGCGATCGCGCGGCGCAGGTCCGCCAACGCTTCGGCAAGGTCGCTTCGCCCGTTCTTCATCGCGCCCGACGAGATCAGGCCGAGGACCGCGTAGGCCTCGGCGTTCTCCGGATCTACGAGAAGCGCTTTACGGGCAAAGGAGCGTGCGCGTGCCACCTCGACCTTCGGCGAATCCGGCCCGTAACCGTAGTCGGCCAAAATCGCGTTCGCGGAAGCGAGCCCGGCATAGCCACGCGCGTCGCGCGGGTCGTTGGCGACGATGCGGGCGAAATATTGAATGCTCTTGCCGACTCCGTCGGGCGTGCGAAGATTCCAATAGTACCGGCCCATCGCGTAAAGCCGCGTGTCCTGCGCGCTCAGATGCGCAAGCGCCGGCCCGGCCATGGCGGCGCGATAGACGCTTGGCGCCGAGCCTCCCAGGAGGGCGAGGGCGAAAACCGCGGCCAGCACCGAACCGCGCCGCAGCGACGATGGCGGCTGCGCCGTCGCTACAGGCTCGCGCCGCGGTGGATCCTCGCGGCGACGGACCGGCGCGATAAAGCGATAACCTCGTCGGGGAATGGTCTCGATGGCTTCGGCGTCCCAACAGCGGCGCAAAGTCTTGCGCAGCACGTAGACGTTTTGTGCGAGGTTTGCCTCGTCAACGTACCCCTCGGGCCAGATACGAGCGAGCAGCTCGGCCTTAGGAAAGAGCTCGCCCGGATGTTCGATCAAGGCCAACAGCGTCTCGACGACCTTTGGACCTACCGGGGTCGGGGTGCCGCGCTCGAGCAAGAGCAGACGCGCCGCATCGAGCTGAAATGGGCCGAATTCGTAAACGCTCATACCGCACTCCCTTGATGGCCTTTTGAAGTCCGTCTGAATCGTAATACGCGCGTACGAGCAGAAAGTTTTCACTCCTCATTTGCTCGGTTGCTTACTGCGGCTCGGGCACGAAAACGCGCAATGCCCGGCGCAGGACTTCAAAGCGTGCCGGAGTTCGACCGGCCGGCTCGCCGTCGGCGGTAATGCGATGCGCCCGGTGACTGCGCACGTCGAAGCTTGGGGCACGAAAGGTTCGCAAGCCGGGCACCGAGTCATGGCGGCCCGTTGCGATCGCTCGCGCGACCGAGAGAAAATTGAAAACGCTTCCGGCTTCCACGCAATAACAGTCGAGCAGTCCATCGTCGATTGCGGCGTCGTCGACCGTAATGACTCCTCCGAAGTGCGGGCTATTCGCAACGGTCAACTGCACCGCTCGCACGCGCTCGCGTTTTCCTTCGTATGCCATTTCGACGTGGAACGGACGCGCGTGTCGCACCACCGCGAAAAGGCTCGCGAGGATTGCCCAGAAGCCAAAGCGCCGCTTGTCCTCCGAACGCTGAAGTCGCGCGATCCGACTCGAGATTCCGATGCTCGCTTCGCTGGCATAGTACGCGTCGTTGACTCGGGCGACATCGATCGGCCGCGTGCGACCGTTCGCAATGACCGCACATGCCGCGTCCACGTCGAGCGGTATTCCGAGCGCACGAGCGAGATCGTTGAACGTCCCGAGCGGAACGAGGCCGATCGGCAGACCCACCGCGAGGGCGCGCGGGATCTGACCCGCAAGCGTACCGTCCCCGCCGGCCACTACAATCGCGTCCAAATCGCCGGGGTTCGACTCCTCGGCCGACACTTCGATTCCGAGTTGTTGCAATCGTGCCGCTACGGCAGGCCCGAGTTGCGAACCGCGCCGCGCGGTGGGGTTTACGACGAGCCGAACGCGCACGGATTACCGGCCGCGCCTAAGAAGCACGAGATAGGCAATACCCGACCACAACGCGATCCCCGCGAGCACGAGCGTTCCGCCGACCATCGCTACGTAACCGAGGCCGATTCCGACCTGCGTCATCGAGTCGACGTACCCAACGGCCTTCACCGACGCGCTGAGGTTCTCGTAAACCGTGTGGAAGACGTACCAGACGATGGCCGCGCTCGGTGCGGTAACCCAAAAGAGCGTCAGATAGCGGGTGCGATCGTCGCCGCGTTGCACGCTTGCAGATTCGCCGCCATCGGGCGAAGAAACCCTCACGACGATGCTCCCTCAGACACGGCGTCCGCGTCCCCATAATCCGATCCCCGAGTCCCCCTACGAAGTGCTCGCGCTATTCACCGGCGCGATGGTTGGGGCATCGATCTTCATCGTCGGGACCGGTTCGCTGATGACGTTCTTCAGCTCGGCGCTCCGTCTCGATCAGACCCAGCTCGGCCTCATCCTGTCGATCCAGATGCTCGGTTCGGTCGCAATGACGTCGGTGGCCGGGCTGCTGACCGATCGTTTCGGCGACAAGGCGATCGTTTTCTGGAGCGGCGTCTTCATGGGTCTCTCGCTGATCGCAGCATCGCTCGTTCAGAGCTACGGGTGGTTGCTCTTCTGGCTGCTGATGTACGGAATCGGCTACGCGGCCGTCACGCCCGCGGGCAGTCACGCGATCATTTTCTTTTTTAAGAAGGCCGATCGCGGTTTGGCGATGGGCGTGCGCCAATGCGGCGTTCCACTCGCCGGCGCTCTCGGTTCGGTTCTGTTGCCGGCGATCGCTCTGCGCTTTGAATATCGAGGCGCGCTCCTCGCAGCGGGAGCTCTCACACTCGTCGCGTGCTGGATCGCCTCGGCGCTCTATCGTGAGCCGGTCGAGCTTCAAGGCGAGCGCGTCTCGATGCGCGCTATGCTCGTCGAGATGCTCTCGATCGCGCGCGAGAGCCGTCTCATCCTGCTCACGATTACCTCGATGATCTTGATCTGCACGCAGTTTGCGCTCATGGGCTTCCTTACGCTCACCTTCGTGCACGTCTGCGGCTACGGCGTCTCGCTCGCGGTAGCGCTTTTCACGCTTTCGCAGATCGCCGCCATCGGCGGCCGACTCGCGTGGGGGTGGATCAGCGATCACGTATTCGGCGGAAGCCGCACGCTGCCGCTCGCCGTCGTCTGCCTTCTCGTCGCTTTCGTCGCTCTCGGCGTCGCCGGCGTCGGGCTGAGCACGCCGCTTTGGTTGGCGGCGACGCTCGCGGTCGTGCTCGGATTCACCGCAGAGGGATGGTTGGGAGTAAGCGTCATCGGCTTCGCCGAGATTGGCGGCGAGGAACATTCGGGGAGCGCGCTCGGCGTTGGGTTGACGTGGACGCTGCTCGCCGCCGTCTTGACGCCGCCCATCTTCGGCGCCGTCGCCGAAGTGCACGGGTACGTCGCCGCGTGGCGCGGTCTGGCCGGGCTTGCGACGCTGGGCATTATTCCCGCATTGCTCGGAAGCACGGCCCTCATCGCGAATCTCCGCGATGCCGAACGGAGGCCGTAAATGTCGACTTGGCCCGAGCTTCACTACGACGATTGGAAGGACACCCTGGCGACGCTCCAGTTATGGACGCAGATCGCCGGCAAGATCCGCCTCAAGCAAGAGCCGCTGGTAAATCATTGGTGGAACGTGACGCTGTATCCGTCGGCCCGCGGCCTCACGACCTCCCCAATGCCCTACGAGTCGCGGAGCTTCGAGATTCTCTTCGATTTCGTCGACCACGAACTTCGCGTAGACGATTCGGAGGGACGGAGTAGCGCTTTTCCGCTCGAGCCGATGAGCGTCGCCGAGTTTTACGCCCGCGTCATGAAGAGCCTGGACGAGCTCGGGATAAAAATCGCGATCAATACGAAGCCGAATGAGGTCGCCGAAGCGATTCCGCTCGACGAAGATACCGTTCACCACTCATACGATCGCGAGTACGCTCAGCGCTTTTGGCGCGTGCTCCTGCAAATCTCGCGCCTAAGCGAAATTTTTCGCGCGGGCTTTCTCGGAAAGGCCAGCCGGGCGCACTTTTTCTGGGGCAGCTT
The DNA here is from genome assembly GCA_036269355.1 of Candidatus Cybelea sp. Classification (GTDB taxonomy): domain Bacteria; phylum Vulcanimicrobiota; class Vulcanimicrobiia; order Vulcanimicrobiales; family Vulcanimicrobiaceae; genus Cybelea. The sequence continues at coordinate 27,070 of DATASC010000039.1, forward strand.
CGATCTCGCGCAATCGCTCTTCTCGGGCAGGCCCGCACCGCCGCACCCGGGCGGCTTTCCCAACCTGCCCGACTGGGTAACGCTCGAAGCGTACTCACGCGAGGTCTTTAGCGTCGGGTTTTGGCCCGGAGGCTTCGGCCTCGACGCGATGCTTTACGCATACATCTATCCGATTCCAACGGGTCTAGAGCAAGCGACGATTCGCCCCGAAACGGCGGGGTGGAACGAACAAATGCGGGAGTTTTTGCTGCCGTACGAAGCCGCACGCACGGCGACCGATCCCGACCGCTGCGTACTCGAGTTCTTCCGGAGCACGTACGCTGCGGCCGCCGATTGCGCGGGCTGGGATCGTACGGCGCTGGAACGAAACTCTTAGAAATCTAGTTGACAAACCCGGAAATGGGGTGTAGGATTTGCACCTATGAATCTAGTTGTTACGGAAGAGCCGCATGCCGCGTAAGCGTTCTCCGGTGCTCACAGATCACGAACTTCGGCTCATGGACGTGCTCTGGCAGGCCGGACTCGCGACCGTCGCCGAGGTTACCGAGCGAGTCGGCTCGCCGGCGCTCGCTTACAATACGGTGCTGACGACGCTACGGACACTCGAACAGAAGGGGTACGTCGCGCACGAGGAAGACGGTAGGGCCTTCATCTATCGTCCGCTCGTCGCACAGCGACAAGCGGCCGATTCCGCTATGCGCCACCTCTTGACCCGCTTCTTCGGCAACTCTCCGGGACAGCTCGCGCTGCGGCTGATCGACGACAAGAAGCTCGACGACAACGATCTCGCGCGCATCCAAAGGGCCCTCTCTCGCAAACGAAAGGCGTCGCGATGATCGTCTCGGTCGTCATCAACGCACTCTGGCAAGGCGCGCTCGTCCTCGGCGTGACGATACTGACTTTGCGCTTCGTTCCGCTGCGCAACGCCACGACGCGGTACGCCGCCTGGTTCGTGACGGCGCTCTCGTTGGTAGCCGTGCCGTTGCTCTCGACTTTTGTTCATTGGCATCTGCCGATCGTTAACGCGATCGCGCACGGCACCGCCTTCGGGCGCCCGAGGTTCACGCTCACCGCTCTAGCGCCGCTGCAAGAGCAAAGCACGAGCGTCGCTTGGGCGATCGCGGCCGTCTGGGTCGCCGGAACCGCGTTCGCTCTCGCTCGACTCGCCGTGAGCTACGCGCGCATCGCTCGGCTCAGGCGTACCGCTGCGTTCGTGTCCAAGCTCGCCGGAATTCCGGTATTCACTGCGAACGACTTGTCGATACCGATTGCCGCGGGCATCCTCGCGCCTGCGATTCTCATTCCGCGCGAGCTTTTCGAAACGCTTAGCGGCGCCGACCTCGAGTGCACCATCGAACACGAACTCGCGCACGTGCGCCGCGGCGACGTCGCGACGAACCTCGTGGAACGACTGCTCGAGGCGGCCTTCTTCTGGAATCCCTGGATGCATTTCGTTGGGCGCCGGCTCGCCGCCGAGCGCGAAGCCGCTTGCGACGATTGGGCCGTGCATCGGCTCGGCGAGCCGAGCGCATACGCGAGCTGCCTCGCGCAACTCGGGCGTCGCCTGCAAAGCTCCTCCTCGCCGCTCTTGACGCCGAGCGCACTCGGTTCGCAACATTCGCTCGTCTCTCGCATCGAGCGACTCATGGCCGATCGGGCTCCGAATGAAAGCAAACTCAACTACATCGCCGTTGGAGGTATTTCAATGCTCGTCGCCATTTTGACGTTCGTCTTGCAGACGATCGTCCCCATGCCCGCCCAAGCTACCGGGCTCAGCGCAAACAGCGGTTTAACCGTCGCAGCGACGTGCGCGAATCCGAACGCCGAACCGCAAGCACTCAACGCCGTCGCCCCGAACCTGCCTAAATCAGAGTGGCCCACGCATAAGGTTACCGCGATCGTTGTCGTCAAGGTAACGCCCGCCGGCAAGGCTGCGCGTGCGGCGATCTATCGCTCGAGCGGCGATGCCAAGGTCGACCAGGCGGCGATCAAGGCGGCCGAACAATCGACGTACACGCCTCGGCTCGTAAACTGCACGCCCGAAGAAGGCGTATATCTCTTTAGGGCCGACTTCGCTCCCTAGCTCGCAATAAAAAGAAGGCGCGCCCTATACGGCGCGCCTTCTGCTTTGACGACGGAACGGTTCACGTATGGTCGCGAATGTTTCGCTTCGCCGCGTCGATCTCGGCTTGAGTCCGATGCTTTGCCTCGTTCAGCACGGACCTTGCTTTTTCGCCTCCCGTCATCTCGTCACCCAGGCCTTCGCGTCGAGCGCGCTCGGCGTCAGCCGCAGTACGGTGCGTTCCTTCGTGAATCGTATCCTTAACGTCGTCCGTGGTCTTCTTGATGGCATCTGCCGCTTTGTCGAGCGTATCCTTACTCACGGTTATACCTCCTCGTCGGCGATTACGTACCCATCATAGCCCCGAGCGAAAACCCAGACGAGCGGAGGTTTGCATGAGTGCGATTACTGAGCGATTCGCGCCGTCTTGATGTAGTCGAGCCGAGGAAACGACTTGAGCAGGTACGCGTTGCCCTGCTCGCCCATCACGTCTTGATTGGGTGCTTCGCCGTACTCCGGATTGATTTTATCGACGGCATCCATGCCGCTCGTCACGCGGCCGATCGGGGCGAACCCCATCCCGTCGAGCCTCCCGTTGTCGCCCAAATTGATGAAGACATGCGTCGTGCGGCTGTTCGGCTGCCCGGTTGCCGCGAACGTTACCGTGCCGCGCGTGTTTGAGCCTTTCACCGGGTCGTCGGGAATCGTTACGTCCCACTTTTTGGTGACCGCGGGATTCGCAGCTGCGCCCCACTGCACCACGAAGCCCGGCACCACGCGATAGAAGCGGGCGCCGTCGAAATACTTTGCCTTGACGAGATCGTAGAAGCGCTGCGCTCCATTTGGAGCCAGACTTCGCTGTACGTCGATGACGACGGGCCCCACACTGGTGTCGAGCAGGACGCGGTATGTATCGGGCGCGGCGTTTTGCGCGGTCGTCTGCTTTGCGCCCCCGCTGCAGCTCGCGAGCACGAGAGCGGCGACGACCAGTATGGGTAACTTGTGCACTTTTCTCTCCGACGTGACGTGATAGCGATTCGATTCTGACCTTCTTTCCCGATAATTCCGCGGCCTTCTCGCCTGACCGTACACGAGCTTCGTCTCTAGGATTTGTTTGCAAACCGTGATAATACTAATCGAGATGGAGGGCTAAGCAGTGCAGCTCGGGATGGTCGGCCTCGGCCGAATGGGAGCCAACATGGTCCGCCGGCTGATGCGTGCCGGGCATTCGTGCGTCGTCTACGACCCAAGTGCCGACGCAGTGAAAGCGTTAACCGACGACGGTGCCACCGGGGCCTCCTCGGTCGCGGAGTTCGTTCAGAAACTCGAAAAGCCGCGCTCTATTTGGCTCATGATCCCCGCGGCCGTAGTCGATACCAGCATCGGTCAGCTCGCACCGCTGCTCGAGCAGGGTGACGCGATTATCGACGGCGGTAACTCATATTACATCGACGACTTGCGTCACGCGGCGATGCTAAAGCCCGCTGGGATCCATTTTGTGGACGTCGGAACGAGCGGCGGTGTCTGGGGATTAGAGCGCGGCTACTGTATGATGATCGGAGGACCGGACGAGGCCGTCAAACGGCTCGATCCCATCTTCGTCGCGCTGGCTCCCGGGCGGGGCGACATCGCGCGAACGCCGGGCCGCGAAAAGACCGGCGGCACCGCGGAACTGGGATACTTGCACTGCGGCCCCAACGGCGCCGGTCACTTCGTGAAGATGGTGCATAACGGCATTGAGTACGGCCTAATGGCCTCGTACGCCGAGGGCTTGAACATTCTTCGTTCCGCAAACGCCGGCAAGCAGAAGCAGGTTGCCAGCGCCGAATCGACGCCGCTGCGCGATCCTGAGAACTACCAATACGATCTCAATCTCGCCGACATCACCGAGGTGTGGCGGCGAGGCAGCGTGATCGCATCCTGGCTGCTGGATCTGACTGCGGCGGCGTTCATGGAAGATCCGCAGCTTTCGAAGTTCGAAGGGCGCGTCTCCGATTCGGGCGAGGGCCGCTGGACGATTAAGGCCGCCATCGACGAAGCGATCCCCGCACCGGTTCTCACGGCTGCGTTGTACGAGCGATTCAGTTCGCGCGGCGACGCCGAGTTCGCCGACAAAATCCTGTCGGCAATGCGGTACGAGTTCGGCGGGCACCTGGAACAGCATTAGATGCCTGTAGGAGTATCGGACGCGCTGGTCTTCTTCGGAGCGACCGGCGACCTCGCGTACAAAAAAATCTTTCCCGCGCTGCAAGCGATGGTCAAGCATGGGAAGCTCGACGTGCCGGTCATCGGCGTCGCCAAGGCGGGCTGGAATCTCGATCAGCTCAAGGCCCGCGCGCGCGCCAGCATTACCGAGCACGGCGGCATCGATGCGCCGGCTTTCGACAAACTCATGTCGCTGTTGCAGTACGTGGACGGCGACTACGGCGACCGCGCAACGTTCGACGCGCTGCGCAAGACGCTGGGCGACGCGAAGCATCCCGCCCACTATCTCGCGATTCCGCCCGCGTTGTTCGAAAGCGTCGTCGAGCAGCTCGGTCAGTCACGCTGCGCGGACGGCGCGCGCGTGATCGTAGAGAAGCCGTTCGGACACGATCTCGCCTCGGCGCAGGAGCTCAATCGGATACTACACTCGATCTTCGACGAATCGGCGATCTTCCGGATCGACCATTACCTCGGAAAGCGTCCCGTTCACAACCTGCTCTTCTTTCGCTTTTCGAATCCGCTCCTCGAATCGTTTTGGAATCACGAGTTCATCGAAAGCGTTCAGGTCACGATGGCGGAGAACTTCGGCGTCGAGGGACGCGGGAATTTTTACGATGCGACAGGCGCGATCCGCGACGTTATCGAGAACCATATGTTCCAGGTGCTTTCGAACCTCGCGATGGATCCGCCGGCACGCTCCGACAGCGAGCCGATCCGTAACGAAAAGGTCAAGGTGCTTGAGGCCGTGCCGGCGATCGAAGTCACCGACGTCGTTCGCGGTCAGTTTGCCGGATATCTCAACGAGAAGGGCGTCGCGCCGGACTCCAAGACCGAGACCTTTGCGGCCGTGAAGCTGTGGGTCAACTCGTGGCGTTGGAAGGGCGTTCCGTTTTACATCCGAGCCGGTAAGAATCTGCCGGTGACAGGATTAGAGTGCGTCGTGCGGCTTCGCAAGCCGCCGCGGATATACCAAATCGATCCCGTGACTCAGAATCACGTTCGGATCGAACTGAGTCCCGACATCGCACTCGCGATCGGGCTGACGATCATGTCCCCGAAGAGCGACGCCGCCGCGACGCCGACCGAGCTGACCGTAAGCCGCCATCCAAGCTCGCTCGACGAGGAGAGCGCATACGAACGGCTGCTCTACGATGCGATGCAGGGAGATTCTACGCTTTTTGCACGCCAAGACTACGTCGAAGAGGCGTGGCGAATCGTCGATCCGATCCTCAAAAACTCAACTCCAATCTATCCATACGAACCCGGAACGTGGGGGCCGCCGCAGGTCGAAACCCAGGTTTCGCCGCCCGGAGGATGGGCCAACCCCGTTTAATCGTCTCGAGCGGCTCGTACTCCGGTTTGTCCCTTTAGCCACCGGAGGCGGGCCTTCACACTGAACCGCGCAGGCCGGGGGCCGAAAAGTAGTAATTCTACGCATCGACCCCGAGGCCAAACGAAGGCATCTTTGAGGAGAACTCTTCTCCTTAAGGAGCACTCGCATGCAATCAATTCGCAAGTTTCTTATTGCCGGTTGCGCTCTCGCCGTCGCCGGTTGTGCCCAGAGCGGTCTCGGGAGCTCTCCGGGTGCGCTCGGTCCAGGGGGCCTCTCTGCGCTCCCCACCACATCCGGCGCCGAGTCGCCGCTGGGGCGTCGACATCGGAGATCTTCGGGCGGTCCGGAGATTTACGACTTTCAAGGCACCCCGGACGCTTATCAACCGCTGACGGGTCTGGCCAATGTCGGCACCACCCTTTACGGCACCACGCAAGAGGGAGGCGCCAATAACCTCGGCGCCGTCTATTCGGTAACGACAAGCGGCGTGGAAAATGTCATCCATAGCTTTTCGGGAGGCGCCGACGGCCAGAATCCGGAGGGGCCCCTCACCAACGTGAACGGCACCCTCTACGGCACGACCTATCAATCGGGAGCGGAGCACGGTACCGTCTTTACGATCGATCCGTCCGGCGGATACCACATCGTCTACAACTTCGGAGTGAAAACCGGCGATTGCGTCGAGCCGGACTCGGCGATGATCTACGCGCCGAGCAAGAACGCGCTTTACGGCACGGCGTACGGAGGCGGTGCGACCGGCGAGGGCTGCATCTTCAAGCTGAGCCTCGGAGGGAAAAAGCTGAAGGAGAGCGTCGTCTACAGTTTTACGGGCGCGACGAATAGCTCGACGGAAGCGAGCGGGCCCGTCATGTACAAAGATGCTCTGTACGTCACGACCCCGGGCGGCGGAGCGAACGGCCACGGTGCCGTCCTAAAGATAACGCTGTCGGGCGTTGAGAGTCTGGTCTACTCGTTTAAAGACAACCCCGACGGGGCTGAGCCCTACGCGCCGCTCGTCGCCGTGGGCACCGCCCTCTATGGCACCACGGCCGAGGGCGGCCAGGGCGCGTGCGTCGGCTATGCCGGTTGCGGTACGATCTTCAAAGTGACGCCCGGCGGCAAAGAAACGGTGCTCCACCGCTTCACCGACGTCGTCTCGAAAATCGACGGAACGGGACCGCAAGCCGCACTCATCGCCATCGGCAACACCCTCTACGGAACGACGCCGCAATGCAGCGGAAACGGCTGCGGAGCGGGCACGGTTTTCTCCGTGACGACGTCCGGGCACGAAGGCATCGTGTGGGACTTTTCCGATACTCCGTCGAGTCCGCCGGGCTATCCGTTCTTCCCATACAGCCCCGTCTTGAACGTAAATGGCACGCTTTACGGAACGACCGCGAGTGCGGCGCAGACCGACGATGGGGCGGTTTACGCGATAGCGCCCTAACTTCGAATCCGGCAACGATCGGCGGTCGCGCGAGCAGCCCTCAGCCTGCACGTGCGACCGCCGAGTCAATTCCGGGGAATTCCCCTATTTATGCTTTTCCGAGCGTAGGTTGGCAGCATAGCGACCAAGCGTTCCAGATGCCCGCATGAGCAGTTATTTATCTTGTGTTTCTATTGGTATTGTTAGATGTGATTTGACCTGTTATAATAGGGGACATGAGTCAGGCAGAGCCGTCCCAAATCTACCTTTCCTCTATCCGAACGCCGCTCGACGCTCATCACGAGGCCATGTCTCTACCGATGGGCGAGGTCGTCCAACAGTTGACCGATCTGCTTGGCGCGACGACGGTGGCGGAGATCGGAGGCGTTAAGGAGACCCGCGCGGTGCAGCAATGGCTGGCGGGTGCGCGCGAGCCTCAGCGGCCTCACGTGCTGCGCTTTGCGCTTCAACTCGCTTTGATGATCTCGACCTTCCGAAGCCGCGATCTGGCACGGGCCTGGTTTCATGGCGCCAACCCCGGCCTCGGCGATCGCGTTCCGATCGTTTTGCTGCGCGACCAACCATTGGAAGATTTTCAGGTTCCTTTGATGGCCGCCGCTCGCTCATTCGCTGGCCGCGGAGACGTCTAGCTACAGGGTGGGTCGTCGGCACGGTCGATCCCGCATCAAGCCACGAGCGAAACGGAGGCAATTTTTCCGCGGGACTTCATCGGCGACCCGGGCACGCGCGCAGCCCATTTGATTCTGCCTTGGCGATCGCAGCCCAGGGCGTTCTCACTGCTCAATCACTTCTTGCTTTGTGAACTCGAGCATCGTACGGTTAAAGTACGTGATAACCGATCCGGTGATACGTCTCGAGGGCGAATACGACCTGACGCGAAAGGACGAGGTTGCGGCGATTTTTGCCTCGATTGACGACGTCGGCCCGATCGTTATCGATATGACGAACGTCACCTATATCGACTCAACGATTTTGTTGGCGCTTGCGAAGCTGAAATCGCGCTACGACGGTCGCACGATAAGGATCGTCGGACTGAGTTCGCACATTCGCCGGGTATTCGCCATCGTCAAGTTCGACGAGTTGTTCGAGCTAACCGACGCCTAGCGGGCTTTAAAGCCGCTCCGCGCGCGAACCCCCACGGTGTTGCATTTCCCCAGCCGCCGGCGGCCGGGGACCCCGGTAATTAAAAAGCCGCTCCGCGCGCGTTGCGCGCCGCGCTGTGGTCGCAACACCGTTGCTCAACGTTGGTGCCCAGAAAGGGACTCGAACCCCCACGGTGTTGCCACCACTGGTACCTGAAACCAGCGCGTCTACCAATTCCGCCATCTGGGCGCGGAACTGACGACGATTCGGGGCGGCCGGGGCGCCGCCTCTCGGCGAAACCCGGCACGCTCGCTCGCGGTTGGGAGGAGCCTCAATGGTTCTTCCTCTTATCTCAACGATCGAACGCACCGCAGCACTCGATCCCTATTCGCAAGCGGTCACTGCGGCCGCCGAGCGGGTCAGCCCCGCTGTGGTCAGCATCGAAGCGCACGACGGTCATCGCGGCGGCAACGGCAGCGGATTCGTTTTCACGCCGGACGGATTCATCGTTACCAACAGCCACGTCGTGCACGACGCGAAGCGGATCGGCGTTGCGCTGCTCGACGGCCGCGACTTGCCGGCGACGCTGGTCGGCGACGACCCCGACTCCGACCTTGCTGTGTTGCGCGTCGACGCGCCCGACCTCACGGCGGCCGCACTCGGCGACTCGTCGACGCTGCGTCCCGGTCAGCTCGTCGTCGCCGTCGGCAATCCGTTTGGCCTCGCATACACCGTAACGGCCGGAGTCGTAAGCGCGCTGGGCCGGTCGCTGCGTTCGCGCTCGGGACGCTTGATGGAGAACATCGTTCAGACCGATGCCGCACTCAATCCAGGTAACTCTGGCGGCCCGCTCGTGAATGCGGACGGCGAAGTTATCGGCGTGAACACCGCGGTTTTTCCCGGTCAGGGCCTCTGCTTTGCGATCGCCATGAACACCGCGAAGCACATCGCGGGTTTGCTGATGCGTGACGGTCGCGTGCGCCGCGGGTACCTCGGCATCGCCGCGCAAGACGTCATGCTCCCGCCGGCAGCGGCGCGACGGCTCGGTCTCGACGACCGGCGCGCGATCATCGTCGATTCGGTCGAGCCGGCCAGTCCCGCCGATACGGCCCGGCTGCAAGCGGGCGACGTGCTGCTGGCCTTCGAAGGCCGGCGACTGAGCAGCGTAGACGCGCTCCACAAAGTGCTGACGAGCGTCGATCTCAGCCGCTCCTACAAGATCGACCTCGTACGCAAAAGCGAGCGATTTTCGCGAGTGGTTCTGCCCGTAGAGTCGTCCCGTTAGCAAGCCGCGAATGGGGGCTTGGCGATGATCCGCAGGCTTCTGCCGATTCTCGGCATCACGTTCATCGACATCGTCGGTTTCAGCATGCTGATTCCGATGCTGCCGTACTTCGTGACGCACTTCGGCGTCTCGGCGGCGGTCGTGGGATTCTTGGCGGCGACGTTTTCGTTCTGCCAGCTCGTTTCCGCGCCGATCTGGGGCAACGTTTCCGACCGGATCGGGCGAAAGATGGTGCTGATCGTCAGCCAGATCGGCGCCACGATCGGCTGGGCGATGCTCGGCTTAGCTCCGAACATCGCCTCGGCGCTCGCGCTCGCCCCGATCGGCGTGGTCTTCGCCGCGCGCGTCGTCGAAGGTATATCGGGCGGAAACATCAGCATCACCCAAGCCTACGTCGCCGATCTGGTCGCGCCGCACGAGCGCTCCCGCGCGTTCGGACTCATCGGCGCGATGTTCGCCGCCGGCATGGTTTTCGGTCCGTTCGGCGGGGGTGTGCTCTACTCGCGCTTCGGATTCGCGGCCCCGTTTCTCGTTGCCGCGGGGTTCCAGCTCGTCACGTTGTTGCTGACGATCTTCATGCTCCCCGAGTCGCGAGCCCGCGGAAAGGACGAAGAACGCCTCGGCCTCGATGCGGTCGTCGCCAGCTTCCGCAAGCCGCACCTGGCGCGCATCCTCTGGCAGAAGCTCGCGATCGCGCTCGCGCTCTACGGCTGGTTCGCGGTCTTCGCGCTCTACTTCCAGCGGCAGCTTGGATTCACGCTGACCCAAACGGATTATTTTTTCTCCGTGTTCGCCGTCTTCAACGTCTTCGTGAACGTGGTCGTCGTCGGGCGCGTCTCCGCGCGTCTGGGCGATCGGCGCATGTCCAACGTCGGTCTCGTCGCGCTCATCGCCGGATTCGCCCTGATCCCGTTCGTGCATAACATCGCGTCGCTCGCCGCCAACATGATTCTATTCTCGTTCGGAATAGCTCTGACGAACACGGGGATCACCGCATTGATCAGTAATGCCGCATCGGACCGAGAGCAAGGAACGGTGCTCGGTACCAGCTCCTCGCTCGACTCGCTTTCGGGGATACTCGCGCCTCCGGTGTCGACCACTCTGCTCGCAGCGTACGGTCCGCGCTTTGCCGGCATCGAATCGCTCGTTATGGCCGCGGTCGCCTTCCTCATGGGTGTGCGTAGCGCGCGAGACGAACCATCGCCCGCGCTCGACCGCGAAGCCCCGATCGCCCTAGACGTCGAAGTGATGAAGATCGCCGACGGATGAGCTTCGGCGCTAACGCCGCTTGATTCGATAGAGAACGTGACGGCGAAGAACGTTGGCCGGATCGAGCTTCGGGTGATCGAAATCGCCGACGCGATCGTGCGTCATGTTCAAGCGTTCCATGACTCGCCGCGAACGAAGATTTCCTTCGGCCGTGAAGGCAACGACCTCCGGCCACCGCAGCGTGTCGAACGCGCGGCGTAGCGCCGCATTTGCGCCCTCGGTCGCGTAACCTCGTCCCCAGGTCGCGAACGGAAGCCGCCATCCGATTTCGTATGCCGGCGTAAACGGCGCCTCAAACGGAACCTTTTGCAGTGCGATGACACCTGCGAACGGAGTGCCGTCCCGAAGCTCGATAACCCACCAGCCGTAGCCGTTGCATTCGAGCGCGTGGCGAATCGCCGCCGCGGACGATTCCGACCGTTCGCGCGAGAACGGACCGCCCAAGAACTCGGCGACCCGCGGATCGGCATTCATCGCCGCGAACGCCTCGACGTCCTCGTCGCGCCAGTCGCGCAGAATCAGGCGCGCCGACTCGATCGTCGGCACTGCGGCCACGGCGCCGGCCTACGCCGCGGTCGTCTTGCGACGCTTCGTCGTCGACGCTTTCCCGTTCGTGCCGGTCCGGCGCTTCTTGCTCTCTTCCAAACTCTGCGCGAGCACGTCCATGAGATTGACCACCTTCGACCGCGCCGGCGCCTTCTTCGGTTCCGGAAGTTCCTTACCGGCGGCACGCGCGTCGATCATCGTCATCAGTTCGTCGCGATATTTGTTGGTGAACTTCTCGGGCTCGAACTCTTCGACGCTCATCGTGTCGACGAGCATGCGCGCCATCTTCATCTCTTTCTCGGGCAGCTTCTCGCGATCCGGAATCTCGAGCGTGTCCGGCGCGACGATCTCGCTGGCCCAATGCATCAGCTCCAGCACGAGCGCGTCGTCGATTGCCTTGACCGCAGCAATGTACTCTTTCGTCCGAACGACGACGCGGGCGATCGCGACGCGATTGCATTGGGTCAGTGTCTCTCGCAGCAGCGCGTACGCGTGGCGTCCTTGCTTCGTCGGTTCGAGATAGTACGGCTTGTCGAAGTACATCGGGTTGATCTTGTCGAGCTCGACGAACTCTAAGATGTCGACCGACTGCGTGGCCTCCGGATTCACTTTCTTGAAGTCGTCGTCGGTCAGCACGACGTACTCGCCCTTCTCGAACTCGTAGCCTTTCACGATCTCGT